>CAMYNZ010000436.1 GCA_947259865.1 uncultured Desulfobacterales bacterium
ACGAAAAAGTCCATATCGAAATAGTGGGGCATGCCGATAGCTTGGGTGGGAAAAACATCAACGAAGAGATTAGCAGACAGCGTGCTGAAAAGGTGTATAAAGTGCTTATGGAGGAAGGAATAACCTCCGACTTTTTCAGCATCATCGGGATGGGCTCCAAAGACCCCGTAAAAGATGAAACTCATAAGCATTTCAGGGCATTTAACCGCAGTGTAACCTTTAAGGTGATTGCATCCGATGCGCAAAGGTGAAAACGACGGATTAATGTGTTTTTAGGAGTTGTCCGATAACAAGGGTGACTGCCAGTTTCTTAAGGTTAGCAGATTTTATCAGTGGTATTTAAATCCCGACGTTACTCCCCGGTTCTTTTTCTGCCTTTTGCCTGATGAAAATAGGCGGAAAATCCTCAGGTTCAATCTGGCAGCAGGATCTATTTGGGCTAAAGTTTTCTTTTAGCTTGACCGACTAAAATAGCGAGTAGCGATACCGCACCAAACTTCTTTTTCATTTCTAACGGAGATCCAACCGACACTGCTGTGAACTCACCAGATGCCATTTGGATTTGTTCGGTATTAATGGTTTCGCCTTTCAAAATGGTGGTTTTCGGCATAACCACCATCTTCTCTTGACTCCACTCAATTTTTGCCGGAAGGATTTTGATATTTCTCGCAATTTTATGATGGGAAAACTTCTCGAGCATTGGCAAAAATGACTTTGGCATAATCAGAATAGCATAAACTACATCCGAGCGGTCTTCAAACACCATGGATTTGACCTCTTTACCAGCTTCTACAGAGGCTGAACTCCTGAATCTTGTGAGATCTTCTGTTTTGTCCGCATCAAATATCATAAAGATAAAAGTCGCGAATATCAGACACGGAATTACAAAAACCGTAAATAATTTTTTCATTTGAATAATCCTTTCTAAAGCAAATTTTTTAGATGGCAACTGAGGTCAGCTTTGCGAGGTTAATATATCAGTTTCTTTATGAATCCTTTTTCTGATCCTTACTAAGAGCAAAAAACTTGCCAATTAGATTTTGAAATTTATAAGCATCTGTTAACTGACTGATTTATAGATGAAAAAGGGGAATATGGCTGTAAGCAGGACTGTGCTTGGGAAAAGTTGAACTGAGGGATATCCCCAGACATTGGGGCATATGCCATTCATAGATAGATGCGGTGGACGGATCCCGGCATGCAAAGAAACTCAGTGAGCCAAGGCGGATCGCCCAGTGAGGCAGGCGCACGACTCAAGGGATGACAATTGGAGACCGTTCAGAAATCATCAGGCTCGGAATAGCCTTAGACCGATTTAATTTACAATAGAAGCCATTTTAAAACCTTTAGGGTGTCAATTTTGCCGTTTTTTTGTTCAAAAGCGCCCAAGGCGTCAAAAAAGCCGCAAACCAACGAAAAAGGAGTTTTGAAAGGACTTCTAACAAGACAAAGGAATCGTCCTGCAGCATTAACAAATTCGTGTTTAATCTAAGGTGCTTGGTTAAATTCCTTCATCTTCGAGCATTCTGCGCATTTCCGAAAATGTAGCGCGTTGCTCATCCCCAACGGTGGGATACTTTAACTTAAGCTTTTTAAGGCTTTTTACGATAATTTCCGCTACACTAAGGCGCATAAAGGGCTTGTCATCAGCGGGGATGGCATACCAAGGCGCCCAAGGTCTTGAGGTGGCATTGACGGCCTCTTCGTAAGCTGTCATATAATTTTTCCATAATCTGCGTTCATGGACATCGCCGGCGGAAAATTTCCAGTTTTTTCTGGGCTCGTCGATACGCGACAGAAAGCGCTGTTTTTGCTCTTTCTTCGAGACGTTAAGCCAAAATTTTAATATAACTGTCCCGTTTAGGGCTAAGTGCTTTTCGTGGTCACGGATTGATTCATAGCGCTGCTGCCATATATTTTTCAAGTTGATAGTATCGGGGAGTTTTTGCCCCTCGAGATATTCAGGGTGCACTCGAACTGCGAGAACTTCTTCGTAGTAACTGCGGTTAAATATTCCAATTCGGCCCCGCTCGGGAAGGCATTTGGTGGTTCGCCATAGAAAGTCGTGATCCAACTCTTCTGGGGCAGGCTGCTTGAATGAAAATACCTGACACCCGGCTGGATTAATTCCGCTCATAACCGCTCGGATGGTGCTGTCTTTTCCCGCAGCATCCATGGCCTGGAAAATTAAGAGCATGGCGTACTTATCATGCGCATAAAGGATCCGCTGTAGTTCGGCAATTTCATCGATAAGTTTGGCAAGTCGTTGCTTACATGACTTCTTTCCCGGAGAGCCCTCGGACGGTTCGGTAGCTGAGTGATCGACGCGGAATGCTCCTCCGTAGTTTACGAGATATGGACTTGCAGCTGCTTTAAACATTTGATCCGCTCTGATGACTATTTGATGTTTGTCAAAATCAAAGAATTTCTCAACCTTTTAGATTAAGTTTGTTATCATTGATACTTTTATAATGTCACAATATCAAGATCTCTTTTCAACACAGAATCCCGAATTTCTTGTGAAGATATAAGATTCCGAAGCCGATCCCTTTGACTTCTCTCAGATAATTCAAGCCTGTAGTGCTCGACAACATATCGGCTCGAAACAAAAATGCCGGGTTTTCTGACATGCCTGCGGGGGAATTACCCCATTTGTGATTTATGTTCCGTCTTCCGCTTAAAAGCAATTGCGTTTATTTTTAATACAATATTTCAAACGGTTATGTTAATAATTTATTTTACAACATTTTTCGGCACGAAAATTGTTGTTGTCTCATGAATGCGGATCACACTAAAAAGTAGTTCGTATAACTAATGAAAGGAGGATACTGGTGCTGAAGCAAGGGGCCACCGCAGGTACATTTGCGTCCCTGGCCGAAGCCCAAAAAGCAGGGGCAGTAACGCTCAATTACGGTTTATTCGCCAACACGATCATCAGCTTCCTCATTGTGGCGTTTGCCATCTTTGTCTTAATTCGGGGGCTCAACAAACTCAAACGCAAAGAAGAAGAACCGGAGGAAGAACCGACCACCAAAGATTGCCCGCATTGCCTTTCAGAGATACCGATTAAGGCGACACGCTGCGCATTTTGTACTTCCGAGATGACGGCTGCCTAAATCGATTGTCTTATGACATGATAAATTGCGTTCTAATTTTCACACTAGATGGGGTTTAAGACTTTATAGTTGAATGCTATAATGAACCTGGTTTCATAGAAAAAGCAGGGTCGAAATGGCCCTGCTTTTTGCGGGGCCCTACGCACCGTGCAAGTATTTGGAAAGTGTGCAGTCCGCCTGCCGATTCTAAATCAAATCTTCTCTGGCCGGTGAAAATACTTCGATGACCTCTGAGGCAGAATCCAAATTTTGCCCGCTATGAACCACATCGCCGGGAATATGATAAGCTCCGCCGGCGGTAACAATCTTTTTCTCACCGGCGATATTCAACTCGAGAGATCCCTTGAGAACGGTTCCGATTTGTTCATGGGGATGCGAATGTTCCGGAATCTTTGCACCCGGTGAAAGATAAAAAAACACCAGGGTCATTCTTTCTCCCGCAACTACTCGAATTTCTACGCCTTCAGCAGGCGTTTTGACTGCAAGCGATTGTAGATTTATAAAAGACATTCTACCCCCTTTCGAATTGGAATTAATAATTTATAATCCCAGATAGGTTTTTCTGATATGGGGATTTCCCAATAGTTGGGTGCCCTCTCCACTAAGCGCGATACTGCCGTTTTCCAGCACATGGCCGCGATCAGAAATTGTAAGCGAGTGATAAACGTTTTGTTCAATCAGCAAAATCGAGATGCCTTGCCGATTGATTTGCTCAACAATTTGAATAAATGAATGGTTAAATCTGCAATTTTAAACCTTGCTGATGTCAAAACTCCTGGATGTTATGTCCTACGAATTCTGCAGATTGGAGTCAAGAAATAATCAGTAAAAGGCTTTTAGGTGGGTAATGTTATTTCCGTTGCGTTTGATCACCATAAAAAATACTTTGCGGATGGGCAATAATGTTATAAAAAGAGGGCATAAAATAAGTTTAATAAAATTACCGTATTGATGATTTACAATTATTTTATGGAGCAAACAATGAAATACAGCGGCCTGAATCAAGCCCGGCTGAAACATTTACAAGATTTGGTGGCACCGGATCGTTTTTCCACCGGGGACTCCCATCTCGATTTGCATTCCAAAGACCAATCCCAGCATCCGCCCTTCAAACCGGAGGCTGTCATCTGGCCGCTGAGGGGAAAATATTTCCCTCTTGACGGCTTTGTAAAAAATCCATCTGCGGCGTTGCACTTCATCCCTCATCGTTCCGACGCACTGTCTGTGCGCCTCACGCCTCAGGACTTGCGCGCCTTGCATATGAACTTTTTACAAAGCCGTCTGAGGATAAAATGAAATCAAACAAGAATAATAACGAGAGTCAATTTATTGCGAAGGTGAGAACTGCGTTGGGCCATGCGCCCGATAAAAGAAGAGAGTGGTCCGCGTTGAACTTGAATGATATCGACGCCCAAAGAAGTGAACTGCTGAACAGGATAAGGACCCGCACATCACCGGAAAAACAGAAACTGCTCACCCTCCTCATCGCACAGAGTCAGCCGCTGAATCTGAAAGTTATTGTTTTAAATGATACGGTTTCAGTGACCCATGACATCATCAACATTATACAGGAAAAGCAGCCTGAGTGGGGCCGGTCAAAACAGGTCATAGCATGGAAACACCCCCTGATCGAGAGTCTGGGGCTGGAATCAGCTTTACAGAAACGCAATATCAACGTACCGGTGTATTACGCTGATCTCGATCGCAATCCTCACGATAAGGAATTTCCTGATTCGGACCGGGAAAAGGTAAGGCACAATATATCCGATTCTTTCATCGGGTTGACAGCCGCCGATTACTGTCTGGCCGAAACAGCCACACTGGTGATGAAGACGCGTCCGGGGCAAGCCCGTGCGGTTTCCCTGGTCCCTTCCATCCATATTGCGGTGATTGAAAAAGACAGTATCATTGCAAACCTCAAAGAACTCTACGCCCTAATTGAACATGATAATTCAATGACTGAAGGTCAGACCAACTGTATGACTTTTATTACCGGGCCCAGCAAAACTGCAGACATAGAAGCTGTCATGGTTCACGGCGCCCATGGTCCGCGGGAATTATATCTGTATGTTATTACCGGAGGTGTATAACCTCAATTGTGCATAAACAAAATGAAGAGTGAATGTTAACCCTTTAGTTTCACGAGGTATCCAGTATATTTAAGCACCTTACTATAAACCAATTATAGTAGAATGATGGTTGTCTTATGTATACCTTCATTGTTTCCTATCTCACAACCCCCTTGCATTTTGCTGTCTGCGATTTACAAAATTTACTGATCTATTTGCTTGACAGACATGGCTATTGTTACATATTTAAAATACCAGATGAGGCTGGACTGCGAATCGTTCTGAGGGCATTCACAAGATTCTATTCCTACAAATTGTTGTACGCGTTCCTTAATATCTTTCTTCCCAATATATGCGCTTAGTAAACCGGCAGACGAACGACACGGCTGAAAGGGGGTAGAACCTCTATGAGTAAGATAAGGATTGCAATTGCAGGCGTCGGTAATTGTGCGAGTTCACTGGTTCAGGGAATATATTACTACAGGGATAAACAACCCGAAGGTGCCATCGGTTTGATGCACTGGGACATCGGTGGATTCACACCCGGAGATATCCAGGTGGTCGCAGCCTTTGACATCGACAAACGCAAGGTCGGCAAAGATGTATCCGAAGCGATTTTTTCAGGTTCAAACTGTACCCGGGTGTTTTGCCCGGATCTTCCCAAAACCGGCGTACAGGTACAAATGG
>CAMYNZ010000437.1 GCA_947259865.1 uncultured Desulfobacterales bacterium
TCCAGGATAAAAGCCCTTATTTAACCACGGATTGCACGGATATACACGGATAGGTCTATTCGAAAAATAATCAGACAAATCAGCGAAATCAGTGGTTGATAGGCCCTTTTATTTTTAACCAATCATTAAAGAAAATTAAACCACGGATTACACGGATATTCACGGATAAGTATATATTAAATAATATTTCGTGAAATCAGCGAAATCAGTGGTTAATAGGCCCTTTTATTTTTAACCAATCATTAAAGACAATAAAACCACGGATTGCACGGATATTCACGGATAATTTTATATAGAAATATAATCCATAAAATCTGTGTCATCCGTGGTTAAACTTTATATAATCTAATAAAACTTCGAATAATCTAACATGAAAATCGGCAAGGTCACATTGGACAATCCTTTGATTCTGGCTCCTCTTGCAGGCATCAGCAACCTGCCCTTCCGTTTGCTGGCCAAAAAAGCAGGCTGCGCCCTGGTCAGTTCTGAAATGATAAGTTCAAACGGATTGGTGCATCAATCGGAAAAGACACTGAAAATGCTCGACAGCGTGCCGGAGGAAAAACCGCTGTCAATTCAGATATTCGGTGTCGATCCATCCATAATGGCTGAAGCTGCGACGATAGTGGAAGCGTCGGGCGCGGATATTCTCGATATCAATTTCGGCTGTTCGGTGAAAAAGATCATCAAAACCGGTGCCGGGGTGTCTCTTATGCAAACACCCAAAATAGCGGAGGACCTGCTCAACGCGGTCCGGAAATCGATTACGATTCCCTTGACCATAAAAATCCGCACCGGTTGGGACCCAACGGGCAGCCAGGCCCTTCAAATAGCTCAAATCGCTCAAACATGCGGTGTAGACGCCATCGCAATACATCCTCGAACCGCAACACAGGGCTTCAGCGGTAAGGCCGACTGGTCGGTTATATCCGCTGTAAAGCAGGCAGTAACTTTAGCGGTAATTGGAAATGGTGATATCGTGGGACCGGCAGATGCGGTGCGAATGCAGAAGACGACCGGTTGCGACGGCATTATGATCGGCAGGGCAGCCATCGGAAATCCGTGGATATTTTCTCAATGCCTTGCCGGCCTTCACGGTGATAATTTCACTGCAATAGATCTTGATCAGCACTTTGAGGTTATGCGACACTACGTTAACGCTTCTGTGGAATATATCGGTGAAAGGGTGGCCTGTCGCATGATGCGCAGTCGTCTGGGCTGGTTCGTCAAGGGGATGCGATTTGCCAGCAAATTCAGGGAATCCATTAAACATCTTTCATCTGAGAAAGAAGCCATTGATCTTATCCAGACCTACCGAGAAGTTCTCCGGGAAGCGTCAAGCGAAGGCGAATAATCGCCTCGGGCAGGATTAATCTTTGGTCTTTACCAGGTTCCCTGCCTGGACAACGCTGTCGTTACCCATGACCGCTTCTGCGCTGTGATCGTAGACCGCGGTAATCTTTATTTCGCCCGTTTTGGGCCCCGGCAAAAAAAAGCGGTGACCATCGGTACCCAGAATTATTTTACTGCTGTCAAAAACCTCAAGCACCTGCCCTAACACGAGCCCGGAAGTTTCGCCTGAGGATAAGATAATCTTGTTCTGGGCAACAGAAACGATGTAACCTTTCCAGGGCTGAACAGTTAATGCATCGCAGACTTTCTCAGCGATGGTGCTTGCGAAGTAATCGTAAGCGCCTTCGAACAAAAATGCATCAAATCTTTCCCGGTTTTCAAGCAGTTCAATATCAAACAATTCAACTTCAATGTCTCGACTGATAATTTCGTCCAGCAACTTGGCGCCGGTCTCAGTATCGTATGTTTCAACCTTGATTTGGATTCGATTGAAATAACGTGTTTCTTTAAAAAACCAAAAACCTTTATCCTCTTCAAAACTATTTATTCCCGTCAGGGCTATCGTGAGAATGGCATTTAGACCGAACAGCCTGCCCTCTTTTGCGAGCTCGAGGTTATCAATCTCGCCCTGGCCCTGTCTGGGTAAATCACCCAGAAACTCCGGAAACCCGACTGCGCCGGTATGCAGGATTTTGACACCGGAACATAGCGTTGCTACATTTTCAATCAGAGTTTCAGAAAAGTTTATTTCCCGGTTAGGATCTGATAGGCGTGTCCGGTTGTCAAACGGCGCCAGACCGACCATCTTTTTCATATCTTCATCACGCTCTTTAAAACCAAGGGTAATATTTTTGGCTTTTCTGTTGAGATCGCTGAAAACCGTGCATCCGGATACAATGGCAATGAAAGCCAATACTGCAAACAAAACGCAAATATGGCGCCGCAATGGGTTGGAAAACTGGGAATTAAACTTAATCATCTTTACCTGCATAGACCGCACTCACCGTGGTGGTAATACCACCCCTTGATGTAAAAGCCCCCGATATTTCCATCCGCCTGGGATCGAGTCGACCGACCAGATCGTCCAAAATTCGATTAACCACATGCTCATAGAATATACCGACGTTTCGATACTGCAACAAATAAAATTTCAGGGATTTCAATTCTATGATTTTTGAATTAGGCCGATATCGGATAGTGATACAGCCATAATCCGGCAGTCCGGTCATCGGGCAAACAGATGTAAATTCCGTCTGCTCGATTACAATATCAATAGCACGCTTTGTACTATATTCATAATCGAGCGGTACCAGAAAATCAGGGTCAACAGTTTCCGGACTTTCAATCGGATACTTTGCTTTAAATTCTTTTGGCTGGTTCATATGCGTTTACTCCACGGCGATTTTTACCCGTATGATCGTAAGCAAGATAAAAAAACCAAATTGATTGTTTAATACAAAAATTGCGGATACCTTTTAAAAGATCATCGATAGTTAATAAATAATAATTCACGACCTGTCAAACTCGGCCCGACCAAATAGCAATATATTATAGGGTGCAGGTGTGAAGGATTAATGGCGAAAGCAATTGTTGCAGGTTGCGGGTTACGCGTTGCGAGTTCAATTTTTCAACCCGCAACCCGAAACACGCAACTCGCAACAGGCACATATCAAGTACTTAATTAGATCGTAATTCCAAGCTCCATTACTGGCTCCCCCCTGTGCCTGCTTAAGCGGCATTCAGATAGAATCGGTATTTTGACAATGGCGCTAAT
>CAMYNZ010000438.1 GCA_947259865.1 uncultured Desulfobacterales bacterium
AGCTTCAAAGAAGCGGTTGATATGGATTGGATCATGGCAAAAAGTATGGGTATAACGGCGGTACCGACCTTTGTAATTGATAAAAAGGGTATCGTCGGGGCCCAGTCGTATGAAACGCTGGAAAAATTCCTTCAGGATAATGATGTCCCCAGACGCCTCCCGAATGATTAGATTTGCTGTCAGTTGCACATCCCGCATCCTTCTCCGGTTGATTAATTCCCTGTAAGTTTTTCGATTGTCGAGTTGCCTCGCTGCTGTGAGTAAAGAGCCCTCCCGATCCACTTGACAAGCCCTCGAAGTGATTATAGTTTTCTCGGAACTCAGGGGGATTTTATGAACAGCATAGCGATCATCATACTGCTTGCCATTTTTATCGATCTCATCGTAAACGGCCTGGCTGATTATTTTAATCTCAAAATGTTGCGCAACGATCTCCCTGATAGTTTCCGGGGCATATATGAACCCGAGCAGTATCGAAAGTCTCAGAATTATTTGCGGGTCAACACGCGTTTTGGATGGGTCACTGCTGCCCTGAACATTATTTTGATTTTAATATTCTGGTTCGGAAAAGGATTCCCGCTGCTGGATCACTGGGTGCGATCCTGGAACCAGGGACCCATCGTAACGGGGCTGATGTATATTGGCATATTGATGTTTAGCATGACAATCTTGTCCCTGCCCTTCAGCGTTTATGCAACCTTTGTGATCGAAGAACGTTTTGGATTCAACAAAACTACCTGGCCGACCTTTGTAAAGGATAAGATTAAGGGATTAATTCTGGCGATTTTACTGGGCGGGCCCCTCCTGGCGGCTGTTCTGGCGTTTTTTGAACATACAGGAAACAGTGCCTGGTGGTATTGCTGGATAGCGGTGACCCTGTATTCACTGGTCGTTCAATTCGTCGCACCGACCTGGATCATGCCGTTGTTTAATAAGTTTACACCACTGGATGAAGGAGAACTCAAAGATGCCATCCTTGGCTATGCGAAATCCATCAAATTCCCGTTGCAAAACGTTTTTGTCATGGATGGCTCCCGCCGATCCAGCAAGTCTAATGCGTATTTCACCGGCTTTGGCCGGCACAAACGTATCGTTTTATTTGACACCCTGATAAAACAGCATACGGTTTCCGAGCTTTTGGCTGTGCTGGCCCACGAAATGGGTCATTACAAGAAAAAACATATTCTAGCCATGCTGGTGATGGGTATCTTGCAGACCGGGATCATGTTTTTCCTGCTTTCGGTGTTCATCTCATACCCGGGGCTTTTTGACGCCTTTTTTATGGACCGGCCATCGGTATATGCCGGGATGATCTTTTTTGGCATGTTATATTCGCCCATAGGTTTTTTTGTGGGTCTTTTTATCCAAATACTTTCTCGCAAAAATGAATATCAGGCAGACAGGTTCTCGGTAGAAACAACAAAAGATGGCCGCTCCATGGTATTTGCCCTAAAAAAGCTTTCAGCCCACAATCTTTCAAATCTTTATCCGCACCCCTTTTATGTATTTTTAAATTATTCCCATCCCCCGGTATTGGAGCGCATAAGATCCATTGAAAACCTGCAACCGGCTGTCTCCTAACCGCAGATTCAGCCTGTTAAATCCTCCGGAGGAGGTCTGAAAAGCGGTCCCAGAGGAATAGCCTACGGATTCCACAGGATAAAAATTTAACGGGGCAGGACCGGGCAATTTATTCCCATGCGTATGTCCGTGGCCAAATTAGGTTTATAAAAATGGGCATATTATTCAAAAATATTCTGATCGTTGCCGATAACGGAAGCATGGCGGCAGGCCTGTTTCGAAATGTCGCGCGATGTCAATGCAGTGGTAAATGGATTAATGGTGGCCGGTGTTGATTTCATAACGGTAAAGGATTTCCATCGTACGGGTTTTAATCTTTTGCCGGAATTGATCCACCCCGAGGCAAAAATTGTATACGGATACAACCGGGGTCCGGTGCCGGGTATCGGCGATCCGGGAAAGTCTGAGGCGGTTTTATTTTTGGGATTGCATGCCGCCTCGGGTACCGGCGGGTTTTTAGCCCACACGCTTACTTCACGGATTCAGCGGCTGCAGGTGAACGGAAAGCCGATGGCCGAGGTGGCGCTTTTTGCCGCTTCTCTGGCGCCCTATGGTATACGACCCATTTTCTTTTCCGGATGCCCGATTGCCTGTGCCCAGGCCAAAGAGATTATTCCGCAGATTCACACCTGCGTTCTCGACAAAACTTCCGGTCCCGGCAAATTCGACCCCAGCCGTTGGCGGGAAAGGCTGGTGCGGTCCGTGATTGCTGCTCTCAACAACGATTCGACCGAACCCTATTTTCCTCCGGGACCCTTTACAGCTGTTATTACGATGCGAGATGGTCACAGAATCGCCCAAAAATTATCGACAAGATGGGGCCATGCCCATGAAGGCGCAAATATATATATAAAAGCCGATGATATCCACACCCTTTATATGGAGCTTATTCGGCTGTGTTATCTGACACCCCTGCTTGTGAAGGTACTGCCTGTTTCCTTGTTTGTTTCCAACCTCAGGGGGCGTCTGGGCCTGGCGTGGTTGCGCCGCAGGGGCTGAAAATCTTAAGTCGAGCTGGTTTCGTATCATGATATTTCATTTTGAGAGGGCTGGCTTTCAGATTATTCGTGAATATTATTAGAGATAAACAATAACGCAGATGGGCAGGGTAATGATGACTTCTAAAAATATTGAAGACCTCCATTTAATGTTTCCAGGCGATTACGGCCCTTTATGACCTCCTGAGACCATCATAATTCCCGTGGTTGGAATTATTCTGATAGTGGTTATGGGGATCGTTATATCGAAAGTTATCAAGGGATATAAAAAACGGAAGCTGGCTGAATGCCCATAGATTTTAGAAAGTCAGTTTTAAACCGCCTTTGAGTAGGTCCGAACCCGAGCCAAGTCGCCCGTTAAGCTCTTGTCCGATATTGCCAAAACCACCGAGATTCCGTTTGGAATCCCCGAGGGGTCCTTTGACCTTGGCAAAAACCGCCTGTTTCAACTTTGCTTCCAGCTTGGCAGACTCCTTGCGTGCGATACTACCCACGGATTGTTTTAACACCCGGTCCAGATCTGATTTGATTTTGATATCATAATTTTCAAGGGTCCCGTTGACATCGACGGTAGCCTTGAAATTTTTCACACCGGCAAGGGCAGAACTCATGACTTTTGCCATAAGCGCTTTTTTATCGGCCGGGTTTGAATCCAACTTTACGCCTCTGAAAGCGGCATTAATGCTGGATTTTATTTTGTCGCTCTGTAACAAGGCGTGCACATCGACATTGGCCAGAGCCCTTTTGAGACTGACGGGCAACTGGGCATCATCGGATAAAACAAGATCGCTGATGGCCAATTTTTTAACCGTTAGGTTAATGCTGTTTTGGGCGCGGGTCGGTATCACATAATCGGATTTTCCATCCAGTTTTACGCTACCGATTTTTTCGAGATCTTTGCCGGAAAATTCGAAAGTTGTCGGTATGCCAAGTATGTCCTGATCGGGTGTGATATTTTTGATATTTCCGGTCAGCTTACCGGCCTTTAAAACGACATCTGCTTTGACACTTTGAATCAGAAAATCGGGAAGCGGCCGATATTCTTTAAAGCGAACATTTACGCCTTTACCCCTCAAGGGCTTGACGGTGACCGGGCCTTTATCTTTTTTGGTACTTCTTTGAAGCACCGGCTGAAGCCTGTCGTTCCAGGCAATCGCCTTATCCACCCAGCCGCTGAGCTTTGCACCAAACAGCAGGCGGCTTATATTCGCCAGGCCTTTGGGTGATATACTGTATTTATTTTTTAATCGTTGGATGTCATTTTGCGGGGCTTTTGAGATTTGATTGTATCGCTTTTCAAAAGTTGACAGTTTGGTTTTAAAGTCGCCAGCGGCGGATTTTAATTTTTTCAAATCCCGCTTGATCTCTTTTTGAATTGAAGCTGCTTCACCGGCAGATGACAGCAGTCCGCCCAGTTTACCTTTTTGGGAAGATTTTATTTTTTTTATCCGCTGCCTGTACCCTTCGAATTTTTTCTTGTCCGGCAGATTTTTCAGGACTTGATCCCATTTTTTCTTTTCAGCCTTGATGTCTTTTTGAAACGAACTGATCAAAATTAAACTTTTTAGTTCTTCTTTTTCCAGTATGGTTTTTACCGAAGGTATTTCAAATGACGGTAGCGTAATGGATTCAGCAAAACCCTTGGCGGAGGATTTTTGTGCTCTGGATTTATCCGTTGATTTCTTTACGGCACCGGAGCGCTTGCGGGGGGTGTCCAATCGGACACCTTCAAGTGCCATTTCATCGATAATGACTTTGCGGCGCAGCAGATGGGTAGAGTCAATGGAGGTATTGATCCTGGAAATCTCCACGGCATTTTTCATGGGTTCATCCGGATTGGTAATTTGCACACCGACGAGTTCGAGCCCGGCGGGAAAAAGGGACAGATCGGCTTTGGCCACGTTTACCCGGGCACCCACCGCACGGGTTCCCAATTTTTCTATCGATTTTTTGACGATCGTATCGGCAAAGAGCAACCAGAACCCGCCAACAATAACGATGACGATTAAGAAGGCTACCAACCCTTTCCAGCGGATGTATTTAATCATGATTTATTCTCTCCAGCCTGAAACGGCTTCATAAGCTTGATATAATTTACTTCCTTTTAATACTTGCATAAATCGGGTCTTCCTGACCCAGGCGAGTATGTGATCCCGGTATTTGATAATCAGCATATTGGACAGAAAATAAACAGGTAGAAAGAAGATCAAAGAGAACAGCACACTTCCCATAAC
>CAMYNZ010000439.1 GCA_947259865.1 uncultured Desulfobacterales bacterium
AGACGATGGTTCTTATGGACGCAAGGGATTTGTGACGGATGCACTAAGAGACGTTCTCGATAAAGGAGACACCCAACTGGCCGTTGCCATTGGACCGGTCCCCATGATGAAATTCGTATCCAAACTCACCAAGGAATACGGGGTAAAAACCATTGTCAGTTTAAACCCGATAATGGTCGACGGTACGGGCATGTGCGGTGGTTGCCGTGTGACAGTCGGCGACCAGACCAAGTTTGCCTGCGTTGATGGTCCCGAATTTGACGGCCACAAAGTGGATTATGATGAATTGATGCTCCGGCTCCAGGCTTATTGTGAAGATGAGCAACAATGCTATCAAGAGTATTGTATCATGGATTCCTAACACAATTAAACCGGAAATCCGAAGTATGAAATCCAAATTCCTTCAGGGATCGGGGCAATTTTTTCGACGACAAGAAGCCGGGTTGTTGCCTGCCAAGCCTGACAGCGGCAACTACCTTACAATTTGCTGTCGGCTGTTTAAAACTTTTACTCGAACAAGAGCCGACTCCGTCTTTTGCCTTTTTAGGCGGCAATAGCCCTCTGCCCATTTGAAGCAGTGGGGCGATCATCTTGTCTTAAAAAAAATACCCCAACCTCTGAATGAATTGTCAAGTAATTGCTGGAAAAAACTATAGGTATAGATGATATTGAATGCTGCTAGATTGACCTAGTTATATGCTATGATTTTATAGATCTCTCTGCGGAGGCAGTATGGCGCCAGAAGCAACTCAAAAAGTTAAAAGAGAAAAGATCCCCCGGCAGCCGATGCCGGAACAGGAACCCAAGGTTCGAGCAAAGAATTTTAAGGAAGTCCCTTTGGGGTACGATCCGGAAACGGCCATGAAAGAGGCGCAGCGCTGCCTGCAATGCAAAAAACCAGCGTGTGTTGCAGGTTGTCCGGTTGGCATAGATATTCCTGGCTTTATCAGGCTTATAAAAGAAGGTGAATTTACGCGATCGATTCGCAAATTATGGGAGAAAAACAGCCTTCCGGCAGTCTGCGGAAGGGTGTGTCCCCAGGAGATACAGTGTGAAGGTGTATGTATCGTAGGCAAAAAGGGAGTGCCGGTTGCTGTCGGCAATCTGGAGCGTTTTGCGGCTGATTGGGAAAGAGAAAATGGTACCGGTGAATTACCACCAAAAGCCGAACCCACCGGGAAGAAGATTGCCGTTGTTGGCTCCGGGCCTGCCGGATTGACCGTTGCCGGAGATATGATTGTCAAAGGCCATGAAGTGACGGTGTTTGAGGCCTTTCATAAACCGGGCGGCGTGCTCGTCTATGGTATTCCCGAGTTCAGACTGCCCAAAGCGATCGTGGCCCAGGAAGTTAATTTCCTTGAAAGGCTGGGAGTGAAGGTCGAATGCAACCAGGTGGTTGGTAGGACTGTCTCGATAGATGAGCTTTTTGAAGAGGGCTATCAGGCTGTTTTTATTGCTGTTGGTGCCGGTTTGCCCACCTTTTTGAATGTACCGGGTAAAAACCTCATCGGTATATACTCCGCCAATGAATACCTGACCCGCTCCAATCTCATGAAGGCCTATCTTTTTCCCGAGTACGACACACCGGTTATCAGAGGCAAAAATGTGGTAACGCTTGGTGCCGGCAATGTGGCCATGGATTCTGCCCGTACGGCCCTGCGGTTGGGGGCTGAAAACTCCAGAATTGTTTATCGGCGGTCAAGAACGGAAGTGCCTGCCAGGGACGCCGAGGTTCACCATGCGGAAGAAGAAGGTGTTGAGTTCTTTTTCCTGGCTGCCCCAACGAAATTTATCGGTAATGAAAAAGGACGCGTTATCGGCATGGAATGCCTGCAGATGGAGTTGGGTGAACCGGATGACTCCGGCCGCCGCCGACCGGTTCCAGTAGATGGATCCGAGTTCGAGCTAGAGTGCGATCTGGTTATTGTTGCCGTAGGTGCCGGAGCCAATCCTTTGCTGACGCAATCTACCGATGGATTGCATTTAAATAAATGGGGCTATATCCAGGCCGATCCGAAAACCGGTAAAACCTCAAAGAAAGGTGTTTGGGCCGGCGGCGACATAGTAACCGGGTCAGCCACCGTCATTCTGGCTATGGGTGCAGGCAGAATAGCGGCGGATTCGATTGATGACTATCTGACCTGGGGCTGGTAGCTTTTTCCGGTCAGAAACGGCCCTTTTGCATAATATCTGTGTCAAACTTCATGATTGCTTGTGCGGCGTACTATATGTACGCCTCCGCGCAATCCTTTGTTTTCTTGCCATACAAACCAGGTGCTTTGCACCCGGTTGCAAGTGCACCGTTTAAGCACTGATGTGCTTTTGCTTTTTGGGCCTCAGGCCGAAAAAGCAAGCCACCCGCCTTGCGGGTGGCCGTTGACCTCCTTGATCTTACGCAAAGGTTCTCATTTCTGCTCCGGGAAAAGTGATAAAATCCGAATACGTCGCAAGACGTTTTGGGTTGGTTTAATCTTTTCATTTAGTACAAAATTCCTGATTATTCGAATTTTACCGGAGGATGGCAAAATTATTAACAGTTGGATAATAGATTGATATTGCATATTATTCAGATAGATGTCGCAAGTATGGTTGACTGGATCTTGAGATTGAGTTAATATTGTTATGAATTCGGCTTACGATTTTTTATGGTTTCCGTGTTGCCAAAATGAATCGGATTAATATCTAAAGTTGCCATGAATTTGGAGGTGACTTGAATAGAAAAACGGTAGAGATCGATGGGGAAAAAGTTGAGTTAGTATATTTCAGAAACCCGATGTCTCACGAAGATTGGCACGAGGCTGAAGAAATGGGTCTTGAGTACAGTCACTACTGTCATCACGGACCCGACTATTGGGATGATGAATTGTGCTTTTGCCCCAAAGAAAAGAAGCGTTTGGTTGAAAAATACAACAGACAATTTATGTGGTAACTCCCGCTAACCTGCCTTTCCGCAGTTTCGAGGACGCTGCCCCCAATGACCTCGCATGACGCCCAGCTGAATGCAAGATTTAAACTACTGCTATCTCATATAAATTTGAAGAATCTATCTTTCTTATTTTCGGATTTTTTACTCAGGGGACTCCTAAAAGATCGTGTCT
>CAMYNZ010000440.1:0-1307 GCA_947259865.1 uncultured Desulfobacterales bacterium
AACGCACGTATATTATTGATTCTGTTGAATATTCGATAAACGAATAGTTCGCGAAAATTAACTGATTCGGGGTTTTGGGACTCAAGGGAATAGATCGAATCGATCGGCATACAGCGCCTCGTAGACACACCGCCCTGCGTATTTGAGGCAGTCAAAACCGGCCTTGTGGAGACAGTGTTCATTTTCAGGGCGAGAGGAAGGTTCCAGCACCAGATCCGTTACGAAACTTCCGATGCGACCGGAACAACCCTGCTCGGTGATGATTAAATTGTGGGACCCGAAGCGGCCGATGCCGGCCGCATAAGCCACATGTCGGTGAGACCAGTCGCTCATAAGACTTTTCTCATCAAAATTATGGGTGGGGGGTATCAGCGCCACGTGATATCCATCCGATTCCAGGGCATCTTTGAGATGCTCATTGATTTGTGAAATAAGCCGATTGGTTTCCACATAGGCCACCGCCCAGCTCCGGGAAGCATAGTGATTCATTTTAAAGTTTACTTTATGCAGTCCTTTTTCAAAAGGAATGAAATAGGCCACCACACTCTCGGCCCCGGTCAGTAATTCACGCGGGGTGGCATGGGTGGGTCGGATGATGTTTTTGAACTCATCAAACAAGGGGTCTTTGGCACCGGCAAAACCGACAATGGGTTCACGCCATTTCGTTTCGACGTTGTGCTGTCTTGGATAAGAAAGAACAAAATCCTTGATCATTTGTGAAGTTGCATTATTGTCCATAAAAAACCTCTATCCTATCTGTGCGTTTGTCTATTTGAGAAGGCCAAAAGTTTTGTTAGAACAGGTCGCTGCATAAATCATCAGCGACTGCATCGTGCGAACTCATGCATAAGGGATAAAGGCGTCACTCGGATTGAAAGCGGAGCGTACTTCTCGTGGCTGAAAGCCACTCCCACCAATTGTAAACATTATAGTGTTTACTGGGCCTCATCCAAGATGAATAGTGGGAGCGGCATCTTGCCGCGATTAATTAGCATTTAAAGCCGCGGGACAACGCCGCCTGCCCGCCATTGGGCCTAAGCCCGCCAGAGATCTTTGGCGAACTTGTCCGCCAGAGATCTTTGGCGGATAAAATACATTTTTGAGATGACTTCTATTGATACTTTCCGGCAAACTCCTTAAACTTCAGCCCCAGTTCTTCGGATAGCGCCTCCGTCTCCTCCGGTTTCATCATATTACAGTCATAACCCAGCCTCTCTTTCATAATGGCAACAGAGGATTCCGTGTAGTGAACGGTCCCATCCCCATCGATTCGATCAATGCCATCATAACGTTGCCCATCCTCGTTT
>CAMYNZ010000440.1:1350-5282 GCA_947259865.1 uncultured Desulfobacterales bacterium
CGGCAGACCCGAAGGACCGGGTGCGTGGGTAAATTCACCGCTATCATCGGCCATGGCCAAGGTGATGGTTGCAGCCGAGGAAGCTGTTAAGATCTGCCCGTCGCGTCCACCCGGACGTCGATATCGCGTGGGAACATCCGCAAATACGGCTTTCATATCAACGTCACCGGTTATGTCGTTTCCATCCAGAATGGCTTTTATATAATACGGCGCCCCGCCGGCGGTGCCGAAGCGAGGCAAATAATGGCTGACATAATGCTGGGCAAAAAAGTAAACCCTGACATCTTTAAGCGGTCTCCCCAATTTGTGAGCAATCGAACTTCTAATGGCCGGAACCGGGTTGGCCACGTTACCGATGCCGATCGCAGGCGCAAACCCTACCTTATCAAGCACCGTATGGGTTGCATCCGGAAAAGCTGAATTGATTACTTTGATATCCAATCCTGTTTGCTTAACGGCCTGCATCAACTTATAAACCAGCGTCAGGTGCATGGGAAGCCAGGGACCAAAACGGGCGATGTCCAACTTATCAAAAACCTCTTTGGGCAGAGTATTGATGACCCACCAGGATTGAAGAGATACCGCACTGTATATTATCTCCGGTTTATATTTAGAGATGATTTCTGCTGTCTGATCAAGGTTGTAAAGATCGACTTTTACGAATTCCAGTTCCGGATAACAGCCCATTTGAGAAGCGCCAAAAGCTGCGATATTGGTCTTGCGGTATCCCCAGTCGTCGTTTATGTCAGCAGTAATAATGCGCCGGGGCCCGGGCGCACGAACCAGCATTTCGAGCACATGGCCTCCCAGGTCACCGATTCCGATCATCATGATGGTCGATCTTGCCATTTCTTTCTCCTTTCTTTCCTTTATTGAATGACTCTTGATCTCACTTTTAATTACGTGTTTTTTTGCGGCAGGGCAGTTCCAAAATAAGTAAGTCCGAAGTGACTAAAGTGATCTAAAATGCCTAAAGCCTGCCCTGGTGCGACTCGTCTATATATTAATCTGGACTAGTTATTATTAAAAACCTGACTTTTTGAGTATAATGCATTGGTGATCGGTCTGGGCCAGGGTTATGGAATACTGTTAAATCAACACCAACGCGTATCCAGCAGCTTCTCAATATTTCTGGGATCGGCAATCCGTTCGTATCGTGCCATCTTTTCCTCATGCGCCACCACAAGTTCGGGGGCGGTCTGTCGATCCCGTAGATCGACCAGCTTGGTGGCGCCCCATAGAATCCAGTGTAAGGAAATCAGCGGTTCTCTGATTTTGACCTTTTGCATAAGTTGATCCGCATTTTTTCCACCCAAACGAGCATAGTCATGTAGGAAGTTCACACGGTCTTCAGAGCGCAATATCTCCCGGGAACACCACATTTGCACCGGCTCGGAGAGGAAACAGCAGATATCATAGCTGCTATCATCGACCCGCGGCTTTTCCCAGTCGATCAGTCTCAGCCCCTCAGCCGTTTTGATAAAATTGTCACAGCTAACATCCGTGTGATTTAAACTGTCCGGGTGATACAGATGTCTGTGATTATGTACCACCGCTTCACTTTTGGCCAACAGTTTTTTTGCCAGACGGATGGTTTTCATATTTGCTGTCCCCCTGGATTCATAATACAACAAGTCATTGTTGGCTAACGCATGTGTGTCTGTCAGGGGATCTTGCCATACAACAAATTGCATCCCCTCGGGTTCAAGGGAATGGAGCCTGGTCAGCAAATCAACGACATTCCCCACATCTTTTTTCTCCAGCGTCAAATAAGGGCCTTCCAGATACTCTTCGATCAAAAGGCCAAAATCAAAACATTGCCGGCTATCATCAAAATGGTATACCTCGGGAGCGATACGTTGGTTTTGCAAAAATTTTAATATCCTGAATTCATATTCGATCTGATTGGGGAGACCACTTTGCGGTTCAATATTGATACGAAATATAAACTCTTTTTGATGCACCCTGACCCGAAAGTTGAGATTGTAGGAACCGGGGAGCATGTCAAGGATTTCGACTGAACCCGTGTCGGGAACACCCAAAAGAGAGGGCTGTAATTCTGTGAGATAATTTTTAATCTTTTTTCTTTGGCTGGACATACGATTCTGGGTGGATGCTGCCGAGGTCGCCATTCCATTAACAAGATACCATCATGTAAACGACCCGAGAAAGGCTGGTGGTGGATATTGCCCGAGGGGAGGTTCACAGTGGGTATTTGATAGCTTCCGGAAGCTCCTGAATGCCTGGAAGCCGCTCAATAGCTCGGAAACAGCGGTGGTGGGGCGGTTCGCAGTTCCTCACGATCCAGCACCACACCTAATCCTGGACCCTACGGCACACGTAAAAATGCATCTTCAAATTAAAAATACAGCTGATCCGATTTTTGACTGCATCCTAAAAAACTTTGGGTTTCAAGGCAATGTTTTTTATTGGAATATGCGCGTCTCAACTATTTCGATGACATAATTAATGATTGTGAGGCAGGGAACGCTTTATTAAGGGTCAAGCCTGACTGCCCGTTTTTAAATAAATGACCTTCTAATCTGCCATTTTATGGGATTCCTGGAAAAAACGTTGACAATCCCTATCCAGATTAATTAGGTAGATAGATGTTACGATAATCTTACATTCGCATCAAAGGAGGAAAACTATGACTGAAGAAAAAAAAGAAAATGGAATAACCCGCCGTGAGTTCGTCAAAACTGTGGGTGCTGCCGCAGTTGTGGGAAGTGCTTTGAGCATGAGTCTTCCAAAAGAAGCGCATGCGGCCAGCACGCTGAAGATTGGTTTTATGGGTCCATTTACGGGTCCGGCCAGCCGGACGGGAGATCAGTTCAAAAGGGGCATTAATATGGCCCTGGCAGAGGCCAAAGCAGCCGGAGAAATCCCTGTGAAGGTCGACGGCAAAAGCATGGATGTAGAGCCTGTTTGGGTGGACAGCCAATCGAGCCCTGAAAAAGCGGTCAAAGCCGTGACAGACGCCGTCAATCGCGGGGTAAAAATTTTGGTAACCGGCTGGCATTCCTCCGTAGCCATGGCCGTCATGGATGCGGAATCTCCCCTGAAGATCGTTCACATCGGCCATCAGGGAGAATGGTTCAAGGGTTGGGCATCTCCCCCTGTGTTTGCCGGCCTCTATGGCCCGCCGCTGATACATTTCATGGAAAAAGGTCTGTGGAAACCCAAGAACAAGAAAGCCGCCGTCATTGTCGAAGACACTGATTTCGGTCGTGGATGGGGAGAAGCTTTGATGGTCAGCCTGCGAACGGCCGGCTTTGATGTGATGCCCTATGATGTCAACGCCATCGATGCAACTGAATTCACACCCATCATTACCAAATACAAAGCCGCCAAAGTCTCGGTGGTGGCATCCACCCAGACCGGTGGCGTACCCATGTACAACTTAGTCAAACAGGTTCGCGCAATGGGACTCAAGGCCCTTTTTCTGGCACACGGACTGACCTGGACCGGCGAATGGTATAAAAACACCGGAAAGCCTTCCGACTTCTCGCTGTGTATGGACTCCCCCTATCCCATCTCCCCGGAACAGAAAGCATGGATGAAACGTTTTAAGGGCAAGTACGACGAGGACGCCAGCGTCGCAGCTTCCGGACAGCCTTACGACCACACGCGCCTGACCATCCGGGCCCTCAATGAGGCCGGAACCCTTAAATTCGAAACGCTGGTGGAGCACATCCGGGAGAAGATGAAATATAAAGGCATCTGGCAGTTGTATGATTTTGCCACTTACAACGACTTCTGGAATGACTTCGCCGGAGAAGGAACGTTGCATCAGCTCTCCCGAAATGATGTTCGAACGGGTAATTTTATGGAAGGGTTCTTTTTCCCCATGGTTCAGATGTTCGGTGGAAAAGGGAAAGTACTCTGGCCGCTCGATCTGGCGGATGCCCAGTTCAAGGCACCACCCTGGG
>CAMYNZ010000441.1 GCA_947259865.1 uncultured Desulfobacterales bacterium
ATTTCAGGAACTTCCTTTTTTAGGACACCAACCTGGGGGAATCTTTCGATCACCTCGATTCCGTGGGGAGCTGCCTGGATGTCCGCGGTTAAGTTCTCACCGGCATGGTGGCGCTTCATGTGGAAGCCGGTGCGCCATAATTTGCTTTGGGAAACATCATAGACGTTGCCTTTGTGCGCGATATAAACCGGTTTTCCATTTTGGCCGTTATATTCAGACAGCTCCTGTGAATCAAATTCTTTCATAGCATATATCCTCCATCATCCGATATCATATCAGCAAATTGATGACTACCACAACCAGCATCGCCAGCGGGTAGTAACTGGCCTTGTTAAACAACTGCATGGCATGGGATCTTTTTTTGGATATAAAGGTTTGAAAAGCCGGCAGCAGCAGCAGATAAATTCCCACGATCAGGGAAACAATAACATATGGTGGGTTGATCCCCAGGCTGGAGAGGTAAAAGACGAAGATATTCATAACCAGTGCAAGGATGATACAGCCCAGTAAAATCAGAGCGGCGTATCCTGTTCCGAGCCGCACCGGTATGGTTTGGGCCTGAAGCTGGCGATCTTCTTCAATATCGGCCCAGTCCGCCGGTATATTCTGCCCGCCAATTTCCCAGAAAAACAGCCACAGAAAAAGGGCTGTGACATATACCAGGGAAGGATTGGGGTCTACCGCAAATACGGCTGCAACAGCACCTGAGGTTTTGACCCCACCGCTGACAATAGTGCGGATGGGGCTGACCTTTAACATCAGGCAGTATATGGCCTCCAAAAAACACCCGGCCATAAAGATGAGCACACAGACTGGATTTAACCGATACGCTCCGATAATGGCGAGCACTGACCAGCCGAGCGCCCACAGCAGACCTGCGCGCAGACTCAGCAAACCTTGGGCCATAGGGTGTCTGGGAAGCACAGCGTCCAGATAGTTGTCGGTTTCACGCAGCGATCCGACCCGGGCCTTTTCCTGATCGACGCGATAGTCGATCACATCGTTCCAGGCATAGACCGCTGTGTAGCCGGCAAATACCGTAATAATTCCCCAAAAGATGATGTTGAGAGACGGAAAGGCACCCAACCACAGCAGGGCCCCCAGGGCGGGGGCGGACATATCCAGCAGGCCGTGGGGTGTTCTGGAAAGCGCCCAAAATAGCTTTATTCTGGAAAGACCGCTGTACCGATTTTGAATTGCTGAATCCTCCAAGTATGTTGATCCTATCTATCGCAACGGTGCAGGTTCCGACCACGGGAGAGCAATAAAGCTCCGGTCTTTTCCCTTTCCGGGCAAGTTGAGCGCAGATACATAACCGAATAATTGACATGCCTAAACCGGTCAGCGAACCACCGGATTTAAAAGTTTGTCCACCAGATCTTCAGGCAGAATTTTTTCTTCTAAAACGACCTCTCGGATTGTTTTTCCGGTTTCATAGGCTTTCTTTGCTATGGCAGCAGCCTTATCGTAGCCGATATGCGGTACCAGGCCGGTAACCATGGCCAGGCTTTTTTCTACCCCGGCAGCGCAGGTATCACGGTTGGCAGTAATACCCTTTATACACTTTTCGGCAAAAACATCAACACTTGCGGTCAGCAAAGCGATGGACTGCAGCAGGTTGTATGCGATCACCGGCAGCATGACATTCAGCTCGAATATTCCGGACTGGCCCCCGAGCATAACCGTTAGATCATTGCCTGCCACCTGGGCGGCCACCTGAATAACGGCTTCCGGTATAACCGGGTTGACCTTGCCCGGCATGATCGAAGATCCGGGCTGCAGTGCCGGGATATTTATTTCACCGATTCCGCATCGCGGGCCGGATGCCAGCCAGCGAATGTCGTTGGCAATTTTAACAAGGCTGGCGGCTATTGTTTTCAGGATCCCGCTGGTTTCGACGGCTGCATCCCGGGCCGCTTGAGCTTCGAAATGATTGAGCGCCTCTTTGAATGACACCCCGGTTTTTTCTGTGATGCGCCCGATGACTTTGCCGGCAAACTGCGGATGGGCATTTAAACCGCTGCCGACGGCCGTACCCCCCAGGGCAAGCTCCGAGAGGCGACTTTCAAGGCCTGCCAGTCGCGCAATACCCAACTCGATTTGTCGGGCATAACCCGAAAATTCCTGTCCGAGTGTCAGCGGCACCGCATCCTGCAGGTGTGTTCTGCCGATCTTAACGACATCGCTGAATTCTGAGGATTTGGTTGAAAGTACCCGGTGAAATTGATCCAGTGAGGGAATCAGGTGTTTTTTAATAGCCGTCAGGGAAGCAATATGAATTGCGGTTGGAATCACATCATTGCTTGATTGCCCCAGGTTTACATGGTCATTGGGATGCACCGGAACTTTCAGCGCTTTTTTGCCGGTAATTATTTCGTTGGCCCGCACAGCGATAACTTCGTTTATGTTCATATTTGTGGAGGTGCCGGATCCGGTCTGGAAAACATCCACCACAAACTGGTCTGCAAATTCTCCGTCCATGACCTCCTGGGCCGCCTGGGATATGGCCGCCGAAATTTTCCGCTCCAATAGACCCAGCTCGAAATTTACCTCGGCCGCACATTTTTTTATCAGACCGAGCGCGTAATTAAACTCCGGCTGCAAAGTGATACCGCTGATGGGGAAGTTTTCCACAGCCCGCTGGGTCTGGGGACCGTAATAGGCATTTTCGGGGATAAGAACCGTGCCCATCGTGTCTTTTTCTTTTCTGAATTTCATAGGCGCTCCGTCCTAACGATCAGTTGACATTCTTTCAATATTTGTCCGCAGCTGTGCAATTTCTATCCCTAAACTCACACACTGTATGCCATCCATACATTTTTCGGCATCACCGTCTTCCAGAAAGGTTTTCAGCCGGTGTTTATTTTTTTTCAGATCCACCACCCAGGCTTTTTGTTCGGTATTATAATCTACGCTAATATCGATACCGCATTCACCGATATCCGGGTATAAGGACCTGATTCTTTCACACAATTCGTTTTTATCGAGCATTTCCTTTTCTCCTTTATCATGGCATATAGCCCGAGCCGTTCTGCAAGCCTTTCGAAACCGGCGTGAGAAAAAGGCGCTTTTGTTTTTGAGCTACCATTTCTACCTGCCGGGCGCTCATGCTGTGCTCGACCGTATAAGTTTCCCCCGTTCTTTCATTGATTACCGGTAATCGCGTGCCGGCCTGAATCGCTTTGCGGGCATCTGAAATGTGTAATACGTCGCCCTGGTCTATTTTATCCCAATCGTCGGGATCGGAAAATGTCAGCGGCAGTATGCCGAAATTGATCAAATTTTGCCAGTGAATGCGAGCGAATTTTTTGGCCAGGACGGTTCTCAGCCCGAGATACCGCGGACCAATGACCGCATGTTCGCGGCTTGATCCCTGCCCGTAATTGATCCCTGCCACAACGAATGAAATATGCTTTTGATGTTGCATGGCCCGGTCGTAATAGGTTTCGTCAATCCGGCTGAAGGCAAATTTACTGATTTCAGGTATATTGCTGCGATATGGCAACACCCTGGCTCCGGCCGGTAAAATTTCATCGGTTGAGATATCGTCGCCCATTTTCAGCAATACGGGTCCTTTTAGATTGTCCGGTAGCGGATCGAAGTCGGGTAATGGTTTGATGTTGGGCCCTTTTTCAAGTTCGATCTTTTCTTTGAATTGAGGCGGTGCAACCAGCATTTCTTTATTGATTCGAATGGTTCTCGGTTCCACAAAACGCGGGTAGGTCATATCCATCGTGCGTGGATCCGAAATCAGTCCTTTAAGCGCCGAAACCGCTGCTGTTTCGGGGCTGCACAGATACACCTGATCCTGCTTGGTACCCGATCGGCCCGGGAAATTTCTGGGCACGGTGCGCAAACTGATACGACCGGTCGCCGGTGCCTGTCCCATACCGATACAGCCGTTGCAACCGGGTTGGTGGATGCGCGCACCGGCATGAATTAATTTTTCCAGGTATCCTTTGGAAACAAGGTTTTCCAGAATCTGTCGGGAAGTAGGATTGATATCAAAAGAAACACGGTCGACGATTTGTTTGCCGTCTACGATAAGCGCGGCAATGGCAAAATCCCGGAATCCCGGATTGGCGGAGGACCCGATATAAGATTGATAGATTTTACGTCCGGCAACCTGGTGCACGGGCACCACATCGCCCGGGCTGCTCGGGCATGCAATCAGGGGCTCTAACCGGGAAAGATTGATTTCGTCGTATTCATCGTATTCCGCGCTGGTATCAGCGATAATTTCGGTCCAAACGTCTTCTCGATTCTGGAGCTTAAGGAATGTTCTGACGGCATTATCAGATGGAAAGACCGTCGTGGTTGCACCCAGTTCTGCGCCCATATTGGCGATCACATGACGATCCATAGCGGTCAGATGTTTTAAACCCGGTCCATAATATTCCGCAATTTTGCCGATTCCGCCGGCGACACCGTGGCGCCGGAGCATTTCAAGGATTATGTCCTTGGCACTGACCCAGGCGGGCAACTTACCGGTCAATTTTATTCCCCAGATTTTTGGCATTTTCAAAAAATAAGGTTCCCCGGCCATGGCCATGGCCACTTCCAGACCGCCGGCTCCGATCGCCAGCATGCCCAGAGAACCGGCAGCAGGCGTATGGCTATCCGAACCCAGCATGGTTTTGCCCGGTATGCCGAAGCGCTCCATATGAACCGGATGGCTGACACCGTTTCCCGGGCGACTATACCAGACGCCGAACCGCTGACAGGCGCTGAAGAGGAACAGGTGATCGTCCGCGTTCTTGAAGTCGGTTTGCAGCAAATTGTGATCGACATACTGGGCCGAGAGCTGGGTTTGAACCGTAGGAATCTGCATGGCCTCCAACTCGAGCATAACCATGGTTCCGGTGGCATCCTGGGTGAGTGTTTGATCGATCTTTAATCCGATTTCTTCCCCCGGTTTGAGCTCACCTTTAACCAGGTGGCTTTCGATTAGTTTTTGGGCAACGTTTTGACCCATCAGATTCACCTCCTTGAATGGAAATGGTCAAAGTTTATTTCGGTTGATAGCTATCTGGAGCAGAAAGACCCTTTTACACGTTTTGTGTTCATCAGCGCACGCCGACTTTTTTTCGGATTTCTTCCATAAACGGGGTGCTGATGGCCCGTGCGTTTTCAGCGCCGCGTGCCATTGTGCGATCAAGGTATGGGCGATCGTTTAAAAGCGATTTAAAATTTTCACGCGGCCTGCGAAATATTTCTTCCAGCAGTTCAAATAATTCCTGTTTGATATCACTGTAGGCCAGGCCGCCTTCAAGATAGCGAATTTGCATGTTCGCAACCGCATCCGCAGAAGCAAATTGTTTATAGATTGCATAGACATTGCACCTATCCGGATTCTTTGGATCCTGGGGCTGCTTTGAATCGGTTACGATCCGCATCACACTTTTACGCATCATTTCGGGTTCAGCGAAAATCGGTATCGTATTCTTATAATTTTTGCTCATTTTGCGGCCGTCCAGTCCGGGTATCGTCATGACCTGGTTTTTGATCAGCGGCTCGGGGATTTTGAGAAAGGTGCCATAGGAATTGTTTATCGTATTGGCAATGTTGCGTGCAATCTCCACATGCTGTTTTTGATCAAGTCCGATCGGAACCACCTGGGTACCGTAAAGCAGTATGTCAGCTGCCATCAGAACCGGGTAATTGTACAATCCAGTGTTGATATTATCATCCGG
>CAMYNZ010000442.1 GCA_947259865.1 uncultured Desulfobacterales bacterium
GGTCTGGGCCAGGGTGAATGAATTCTGTCATTTTTATAGAAGATGGAGCAAGGCGACACCTTAACCCTGGCCCAGACCTGGATTACAGGCTTAGCTGCCGTTTAATTTTCGCCAAGCTGGAAATTGCCAATTCAGATCGGTTGAAATAATAGCGCCAGGGCAGGCTTTAGGCACTCCGAACTTTAGTTCATTTTAGGCACTTATAATTTAGGATTTTCATCGCCTTGCCTCTGGACCTAAACTGAAGTTTTGAAAACACTGGAAGCGATACGGAGAAGCCCATGCTGCGTTGCAAATCAAAAAAAGATGTTCTGAAAATTGTAAAAGACAGGGATGTTAGTTTTATCCAGTTCTGGTTTACGGATATTTTGGGTATTTTAAAATCCTTTGCCATTACGCCATCCGAATTGGAAGGCGCGTTGGAAGAGGGCATGGGATTTGACGGTTCATCCATTGAGGGCTTTGCCCGCATCGAGGAAAGCGATATGATCGCCATGCCTGATCCAGCCACGTTTCAGTTGCTTCCCTGGCGACCAAGCGACCGGCCGGTGGCCCGGATGTTTTGCGAAATTTTACAGCCGGATGGCACCCATTATGCCGGCGATACCCGCTATGTCTTGAAGCGCGCGCTACAAAAGGCTGCCGATAAGGGGTATAAATATTATCTGGGACCTGAATTGGAATTTTTCTATTTTGAAAACAGCCAGGCTCCGAAATTTATCGATACGGGAGGCTATTTTGATTCCCGACCTTTGGATCTGGCCGGAGACTTGAGAAGAGATACAATTTTTAATCTTCAAAACATGGGGATCCAGGTGGAATACAGTCATCATGAAGTGGCTCCCAGTCAGCATGAAATTGATCTGCGCTTTGATGAAGGTTTGATCATGGCCGATAAAACGATGACATATCGAGTGGTTGTCAAGGAGATTGCGCGGAAACACAACGTTTACGCGACTTTTATGCCAAAACCTATTTTTGGCGAAAATGGCAGCGGTATGCATGTGCATCAATCACTTTTTCGAGGGGATCTGAATGCTTTCTACGATCCCGGCGACCCGTATCATCTCTCCGATGTCGCCAAATCATTCATCGCAGGCATCATGCAACATGCCCGGGAAATTGTCGCGGTCACAAACCAATGGGTCAACTCATACAAACGCCTGGTCCCGGGTTATGAAGCTCCGGTCTATATCTCATGGGCCCGCCGCAACCGATCAACCATGATCCGGGTGCCAATGTACAAACCCGGCAAAGAAGTGGCCACTCGCTTTGAATTCCGCTCCCCGGATCCGGCTTGCAATCCCTATCTGGCCTTCGCGCTGATGCTGGCCGCCGGCCTGAAGGGTGTTGATAATAATTATCCCCTCCCGGAACCGATTGAGGAGGATATATACGAGATGGATGAATCCGCCAGGGAGAGCGCCGGGATCGTATCCTTGCCGGGAAGTCTTTATGAAGCCATACAGGAGCTGGAAAAAAGTGAGCTGGTAAAAGAGACCCTGGGAGACCATATTTTCAGCCAGTTCATTGCCAATAAAAAAATCGAATGGAACCGCTTCCGGACCCACGTCAGTGAATATGAGATCAAAAATTATCTGCCAAGGCTCTGAACACACTTGTATTCAAAACCGAGGCTGCCGGTTCTTGATCTTGAAAAACTATGAGGAGATTACAGCCAATGTTCAAAATCGTTTTTCTATTATTTGTTATGACCTTTTTCTTCGTCGCTACTGGGCTAAGCCCTGCGGTGGCGGCTGATGAAACCTCGACCCAATCGATCGTGGTCGATACGATCGCCCTTGATACCGGCTGGACCTTGATTGCCGCTGTACTGGTAATGTTTATGCAGGCAGGGTTTGCAATGCTCACGGCCGGTTTTTCCCGCTCCAAAAATGCCTGCAACATGTTGATGAAAAATTTGATGGATTTTTGTTTTGGCACCATCGCCTACTGGGCCATCGGTTTCGGCCTGATGTTTGGGGCCGGCAATCTTTTATTCGGCAACAGTGGTTTTTTTCTGATAGATTCAGGCGATACTTTTGCGTCTTTAAACTGGACCCAGGTTCCGCTTGAGTGCAAGTATTTCTTTCAACTGGTGTTCTGCGCCACTGCCGCCACCATCGTGGCCGGTGCAATGGCCGAACGGACCCGGTTCATTGCCTATATTTTTTACAGCATCATTATCACGGCTATTATTTACCCTATCGTGGGACACTGGATATGGGGCGGCGGTTGGCTGGCAAAAATTGGGATGTGGGATTTTGCCGGTTCTACCGTTGTGCATTCAACCGGCGGTTGGCTGGCCCTGGTCGGGGCATTTATGCTTGGACCCCGAACGGGCAAATATAATCAGGATGGATCTTCAAATGCCATCACGGGCCACAGCATTCCACTGGCGACCCTGGGCACCTTTATTCTGTGGTTCGGCTGGTTCGGGTTTAACGCGGGAAGCACGATGGCACTGGTTTCAGACATTGCGCATATCGCTGCCACCACAAATCTTGCCGGAGCAGCCGGCGGCATTTCTGCGATGATCGCATCCTGGTGGATGTTTAAAAAGGCCGATATCAGTATGGCCCTTAACGGTGTTCTGGGTGGACTGGTGAGTATTACAGCTTCCTGTGCCTTTGTTTCGGCCGGAAGTGCGATATGGATCGGTATCATTGGCGGTGTCCTGGTTGTCACGGGGGTAGTTTTTGTCGATCAGGTTTTGCGCATCGACGATCCCGTCGGCGCAATCACCGTACATGGTATCTGTGGTACCTGGGGCACCCTGGCAGTGGGATTATTTGCCCAGGACGTATTCTCGCCGGGTACAACCGGCAATGGTCTTTTTTTTGGAGGCAGCTGGAAGCTCATCGGCGCCCAGGCCCTTGGTGTCGTGTCAATTTTCACCTGGTGCCTGCTGGCAGGTTTTTTTATGTTCTATATCATCAAACATTTGGTGAGGCTGAGGGTCAGCAGGGAAGAAGAGCTGCGCGGTCTGGATATCGATGAGCACGGCATGGAAGCCTACTCGGGTTTTCAGGTATTCACCACGCAATAAACAGTTTTTCCAATTGAAAACTAATGGGTGCCG
>CAMYNZ010000443.1 GCA_947259865.1 uncultured Desulfobacterales bacterium
GTTCTTGCATCGACTATCTTTTTCTGCACTGTATCTGTAACCGGTAATTTCTCAAGTCACAAAATTCTTTTCCGAGCATAAGCAATGGCATCATTTATTGAGGCTGTTTTTTCACTTTTTTTACCGGCTAATTTCGAATACTCAGCCCCTTTCTCGTAATTCTCACCTGTAATGTAATGCTCTGCCAATACGCCATAATGCTCAAGCAGGTGGTCTTTATAAATCTCCTCAATGGCATCACCTGTTTTGACATGAAGATTCCTCTTTCGTTTTGTCAAAATCGAATCATATATAACTTCTTGAGTCAGGGCATGCTTAATTATATAGGTCGCTTCGGGATATACCCCTCTTTCGTAGAGAAGCTCTGAATCTTTCAAAACCGATAGACAGGACAACAGTTCTTGTTCCCCCAATACCGTTACCCGCTTTATCAACTTGTGGCTGAAATCCCTCCCGATAACCGATCCGGTTTGAAGGACTTCCTTTGCACCCTCAGGCAGTGAGTCCACTCTGGACATTATGACATCCTGAATCGTAGCGGGAATTGTTAGCTCTTGGATATTCTTGGTTAGATGATATATCTGGTCTTTTCTTTCGATGATATTCAAACTTTTCAGTGAGCCAATAAATTCCTCAATGAAAAAAGGAATCCCTTCCGTCTTCTCTAAAATCAGCTCCTCCAGATTCCGCTCGATTCTCTCTGTGCCCAAAATGTGACTCACCACAGCGAGACTTTCCCGGTTGGACAGTCGATTCAACGTCACCTGGCTGTGGTAGGACTTTGCACCCCAGGTGTGCACAAATTCCGGCCGGTAGGTGAATATCATTAGGATCCTTGCCCCCGGTAGGTTTTCTAAAATATGTTTCAATAGATCCTCCGAGTTCTTATCCATCCAGTGGAGGTCTTCATAGGCCAGGATCAACGGGCGAATTTCTGCTCCCTTAATGGTGATTCTCCTTACCGCTTGTATGATCCGATCTTTTTCCCCCTCAGGGCTCAACGATAATTTATCGATGCCGCTGGCTTTGACTGAAAAAAGCTCTAAAAGATATGGCAGCGTCGAGGCATCATCTGCGCTCAGTATTTTCAATCCATTTATGACTTTTTCTCTGATCTCCGTATCCCGGTCGCCTTCTCTGATGTCGAAGTTTGCTTTCAAGATGTCTATGATTGGATAAAAGGCTATACCCCTGCTGTACGACAAGCACCTTCCCTCCAAAAAGATGGCATCCTCGCCGTAAACAGCCTTTCTGAATTCATATAAAAGCCTGGATTTGCCTACCCCGGCCTCAGCCACGATGGAGACGGCCTGGCCCCGGCCTGCCCTGGCCCGCTCAAAACCATCGAGCAAAAGCTCGAGCTCGCGTTCTCTTCCCACAAAGGGCGTCAGACCCCGGTTGGCACTGACGTCAAACCTCGTCCTTCGGGTGCTGGGGCCGATTACTCTATAAGCCTTGATTTGTTCATCTTTGCCCTTGATTTTCTTGACTCCCAGGATTTCGAACCTGAATAGCCCTTCGGTTAATTTATAGGTTTCATCGGTTACATAGGTTGTACCCGGCTCAGCCATACCTTCCATTCTGGCGGCAAGATTCACTGTGTCCCCCACGGCTTTGAATTCCACTCGCAAGTCATTGCCAAGAGTGCCCACCACCACCGGACCCGTATTAATGCCGATGCGCATTTTAAAAGCAGATGTCATTTGTTTTTCTTGCTTAACCCCTTCGCTGAACTTGGCCATCTCCCGGTGAATCGCATAAGCTGAGCGGATGGCTCGCTGGGGTGCATCTTCTAAAGCGATCGGTGCACCAAAAAGGGCGACAATCCCGTCCCCGGTCATTTCGTTGACCGTACCTCCATAATCGTGGACTTTGTGAATGAGGATCTCATATACCTGATCCATTATGGAATATGCTTCCTCTGGGCCGAGTCTGTCGGATAGGGCTGTGAATCCCTCCAGGTCACAGAACATCACCGTAACATGTTTGCGCTCGCCCTCTATTTTATTGCGCTGTGAAAGAATCTTTTCAGTCAGACCTTCGGGAAGGTATTTTTGAATTTTTTCTATTTTTTGATCAATAGAGAGATCCTCGTGGAATGAATCCCGGGGTGCAGTTAAATTAGCGCCGCACTGCATACAGAATTTTCCTGTGGCCGGCGTTTGCGCCCCACATTTTGGACAATGCAAGTCCATGGGTGCACCGCACTCGATGCAAAATTTGGCAGCTTCGGGATTTTCAAATTGGCATTTTGTACATTGCATTTAAATTGCTTTCTTTATTCGCCACAGAGAACCAGATAACGGAAACCAGTGACCAGGCGGTCAAGTTTCAGTGTTATCGCTGCCCGCTGCAGGCATTTCCTGCTGTTTCTCAGAATCCTCGAGCTGGACTGAGGTCTCTACTGTCGTTTGGCCCGAGAATGCTACCCGCTCGATCGGTTGATCATCCACATATAAGTGAAAGATGTCCGGCCGTGAATAGTGGCCGGCAACGTCACACACGGCTTTGGCCGCGTAAACGGCCTCCAGCGTTCCGTCGGCTACCAGAATGGTTTCACCTTGTGCCGGACCCGCGATAATTTCGCCGCGCGGATCGATAATACAACTCTCACCGGTGTGTTCAAAGGTGGCAAGAGACGCGTACCGCTGCGGTACATGCTCATGCAAACGCAATCCTGCGGCACAGATAACATAGCATGCCCCCTGGGCGGCAAATGCGCGTGATAACAGGGTCTGCTTAGGCCAGAGGTAGCCGCCGGGTTCTTTGGGCTCACGTCCCGGCCAGGCCGCGACATGAATTTGGGTTCCCTGGGCCATCAGCGCATAGCCCGGCAAAACCATCTTGTGCTCGAAGCAGTTAAGCGCACTAATACGTCCGTAACCGCGCTCGTGGACCCGAAGGCCGACAGCGTCTCCCTCGCCCCAGATTTGCCGTTCATTATGGGTTGGTTTCAGTTTTCGATGCCTGCCAAGGATGATCCCTTCTCGACCGAGCAGCAGCATGGTGCAGTACACAGTCCCCTGCGTATGCGGATCACGCTCTACGACGCCGATGGCAACGTCGA
>CAMYNZ010000444.1 GCA_947259865.1 uncultured Desulfobacterales bacterium
GCATTGATGCCGATCTTGATCGATTCAGGCCCTTTCGGCCCGCAGGCATAAAACGCCCCAACCACGACGACACAAATAATAATGCCTGTTAAAAATAATCTTTTTTTCATTGCAAACCTCCTTTTCAGTTCGTTTAATAGTCGTATTACGGGTTATCAAAAAGTTCTTTGGGAGGGAAATAAAAAATGATTGGGTCCATAACATATGAAAAATTTTTTTTCAACTTTATTCCCTCAAAAACACGGCGATATGTTCGACCCGAGCAGTCAATATTTCATAAACAAGGGTCTATTGGACCTGTCAAATAATAGGCATAAAATCCGCCAAGGTCATCTTTTTGGATTTAAATTAAACACCGCTTGAAAATAAAAATACCAATTAATATATTATTCTGATGATATTGTAAAAAAACGAAAAATTAATTGACAGAAACATCAAATTTTATTTAAATAATTTATCTTTCGGTGTAATCCAACCATAATGGGTGAATCATGAACATCGATAAAAATAACCTTGCCATTATCAAACATCTCCGCAACGGGCGAAAATCCTACAAAAAAATTGCGCAAAATCTCAGCCTGTCTGAAAATACGGTTCGAACGCGTGTCCAGAAATTAATCGATGAAGGTGTGCTGGATATAAGCGGTCTGGTAAACCCGGAATCCATAGACGGGCACCGGGCGGTGATGGTGGGGGTCAAGCTTCAAAGTATGGACCTGGTCAACAAGGGCGAAGAATTTAGCAACCTGAGGGGGGTGGTTTCGGTCAGTGTCGTCACCGGTCGATTTGACCTTATTCTGATCGTTTTGTTAAAATCGGGATTCGGTCTGCTGGAATTTTATACCGAAGAAGTCTCTAAAATCAAAGATGTTCAATCCGTGGAAACGTTTGTGGTATATAAAAGTTACAATTTGAAAGTACCGTATGTGTTGGAATAAGTTTTGCCCGCTAGAAGGCAAAAGCGCTCAATGTAAAAGACGGTAGTCATCATCTGTAATAGAACAAAAGAGAACCCACTTAAGGAGGAGCGATATGAAGGAACTCAATGAATTAAATTTTCCCGATGATGTACGCTATGCCGAATCCCATGAATGGGCCCGGATCGAAGGTGACAAGGTCAAAATCGGTATCAGTGATTACGCCCAGGACCAGCTGGGCGACATTGTCTTTGTCGAGTTGCCGGAGGTCGGTGATACGTTCAATAAAGGAGAAGAATTCGGCACGGTGGAGTCTGTCAAAGCGGTCTCCGAATTGTATATGCCGGTGGCCGGAAAAGTCGTTGCCATCAACTCGTCTCTGGAAGAATCACCCGAAAAAGTAAACAACACGCCTTACGGCGACGGGTGGATGATCGAAATCAAAGCCGGCAATGCCTCGGAGGTGGATGACCTTATGGAAAATGATGCTTATCTTGGCACCCTGAAAGGATAATAGACATGCGCTACTTACCGCATACCCCGGAAGATATCGATGCCATGCTCAAGGCAGTTGGGATTGATAGCCTCGAAGGGCTTTTTGCCCATATCCCTGAGGATTGCCGCCGCAAGGAAGCGCTCGATATTCCGGAACATTTAACAGAGTGGGAATTAAACGACCATATGGATACGCTGGCCGGCAGCATGGCGACCTCACCGGAGTACAGGGTATTTATGGGGGCCGGCAGTTATGAGCACTATATTCCTTCCGCGGTTTCATTTTTACTGGGCCGGTCAGAATTTGTTACCGCATACACCCCTTACCAGCCCGAGGTGAGTCAGGGAACCCTGCAGGCCATATATGAATATCAAACCCTGACCTCGCGCCTGCTGGGCATGGAAGTGGCCAATGCATCTCAATATGACGGCGCATCGGCTCTGGCTGAGGCCATGCTGATGGCCATCCGCGTTTCACGCCAAAAAACGGTGGCGGTTTCGCGTGCGGTTCATCCGATGTACCGGCGGGTGCTTGAAACCTATCTTGAGCCCACCGATCTCAAGATCAGAGAACTGCCTTATCTGAGCGACGGCACCACTGATTTGAGCCCACTTAAAGATATAAAAGACCTGGGCGGCGTGGCCGTTCAGTCGCCGAACTTCCTGGGTTGTATGGAAAATTTGGAGAATATCAAACAAACGCTTCAAAACACAAAGGCCTTAATGGTGGTAAGCTTTAGTGAGCCATTGGCTTACGGCCTTTATAAAAACCCCGGCCAATGCGGTGCTGATATCGCCTGCGGCGAAGGGCAGAGCCTCGGCATCCCGCGAACATTCGGAGGACCGGCCCTGGGGATGTTTGCCTCAAAAATGAAATACGTCCGTAACATGCCGGGAAGACTGGTTGGCCAGACGGTTGATCAGGATGGTAAAAGAGGCCATGTGCTCACGTTGTCTACGCGCGAGCAGCATATCCGGCGCGAGAAGGCCACCTCCAATATCTGCACCAATCACAGTCTATGTGCGCTGGCTGCCGTCATGTACATGGCAACCCTGGGCGGTACCGGTTTTAAAGAACTCGCGCAACTCAATTACGACAAGTCCGAGTATTTAAAAAGCACTTTGACCGCTGCAGGATTTAAATTGCCGTTTTCCCAGGCGACCTTTAATGAATTTGTGGTGCAATTTCCGGCCGGATTCAAGAAAACCTATCAACATTTGTTGAAGAAAAAAATGATTGCCGGCTTGCCGCTGGACGGTTTTTACCCGGAGCTTAAAAATCATTATCTGTTGTGTGTGACAGAGACAATCACCAAGGCCGATATGGATGCCCTGGTCGAGGAGATAAAAAAATGAAAGAAACTGCAGGCACCACCGGACTCATATTTAACGAGCCGCTGTTGTGGGAAAAAGGGAAAACCGGTCGGACCGCTTTTTCACTGCCCCGTCGCGATGTTAAAACCCACCCAGTTGATGAAAACTTGGAAGGCAGTGGTCCGGATTTTCCCGATCTGAGTGAGGTCGATATCGTGCGTCACTATATTCGGCTTTCCCAGTGGAACTTTTCGGTCGATTCCGGGATGTATCCGCTGGGATCGTGCACCATGAAATATAATCCCAAAACCAATGAACGACAATCCGCC
>CAMYNZ010000445.1:0-3054 GCA_947259865.1 uncultured Desulfobacterales bacterium
CAGCAAAATGGTACCGCATGCGGTTTGCCGGCCACCATGGTATTCTTTTTAACCGCCTCCAGCATGGAGGGGATAATCTGGTCTGTTTTCACCTTGGATAGGTCTATCGGCTGATACAGTTTGTATTTTTCTTGTACGGAGGATATCCGGTCCTGGCTGGGTTGGGCCAGATCGAAACCGGCACCCCGGGTAGCCCGCAGTTTGGCAATCATTTCTTCGTTGTTGGAATAGGTTAGCTTGACCTTGATTCCGGTTTCATTTTGAAATTTGTCGACCAGATTCTTGGGTGCATACCCTTTCCAGGTAAGCAGCTCAAGGGTGCCGCCCGCCAGGGCACCTGAAACCTGGACCACTAGAAAAAGAGAAACAAAAAGTGAAATGAGAAGTGTTTTTTTCATCATGACTCACCTCCTATGAGAGTGGGTTTAAGAAATAAGGCAGTTTAGAATGGAGAAATGGTTTCAAACAGCTTTATAATCACCCTTACAGACCCAAGTCAAACAATTTCCGGCGTCCAATTAAGTGACCACTCAAGGTGTTTTTTTCGTCACCGCGAAAGCGGGCATCCAGGTCGACCGGAGATAACTTTGCTGGATTCCTGCTTTCCAGGCTGTGTCGTAATTGACAAAACGACACATACTGCTGCTTTGTCATTCCGGGCTTGACCCGGAATCCAGTGTTTTTTCAGGTCGTTATGTTACTGGATGCCGGATCAAGTCCGGCATGACGGGAAGAAATAAAACGCTTTTTAGAATTACGACACAACCTGTTTCGCAGGAATGACGGTCCATTTTAAAGAAAACTTTCCAACCCCTCATTTAAGTCGCACCGATGGTTGCCCGGATAACCTTATAGCCCTCCTTTTCGAAGGCGGAGGCGACGATGTCCTGGAGGTCTTTGCCGGGTGTCAACGCCACCATATAGCCGCCCATACCGCCTCCTGTGACTTTGGTTCCCAGGGCCCCTTTTTCGAGACCCAGTTTGCACAGGTGATCCAGTATTTCATGAGAAAATCCGATATCTTTTACAATACTGTGATTTGCCGACATCAACTCGCCCACCCGGGCAAGGTCAAAAGTCTCAAGCGCCTGTTTCATTTCAAAAGCCTGGGATGTGATGGTTTTGAGGCGGGAGGCAAAGAGATCCGGATCCTCACTTTCATTCCTTTCGGTAATACCATCCATAAGCTTTGTATCGGCGGTGATGCCGCTGTTGGCCAGTACGATGTCAAGCGGTTTTTTTAGCGGTATTTTTGTAAAGGTTTTTTCACCATTTTTTATGTGATACAGTATAATTCCGCCATAGGTTGAGGCTGTATTATCAACGCCGCTGGGGGTGCCGTGATAGGCAAATTCTCCTTCCCAACCGATATGGTTGATTTCTTTTATATCAAGCTTCAAGCCGAATTCCTCATTCAAGGCCCTGGCAAGGGACACACAACTGGCGGCACTGGCCCCTACGCCGCTTCCGGCCAAAAGGGAACCGCCGTATGTAATTTTAATGGGATTGTTTTTCACATCGATCTTCATGACTTCTAATATTCGGTTGATGGATTCCAGCTGGTCCTTTTTTTTCTTTTCTTTATATCCCGGAACCTCATTACGATTGTCTTCAAGACTCCAGCCGTCACCCGGGATTCTTTCCACAGTGGCCTCGGTTTCATAGGGAAGGGCAGCAACGATCGCCGGGACTTCGCGCAGTACAAACTGATCACCGATTAGAATCGTCTTTCCAAACGCTTTTCCAGTTGCCATATTAGTCTCCTTTACTTTCTTTATTCTTTCCTTGAGAATTGTAGTGAATTTTTATGGAGTATTGCAAAACCAATTGTTACGGGTTGCGCGTTCTATTTTTCAACCCGCAACTCGAAACACGTAACTCGCAACTGTCACCTATGACTTAGCTTATCGGGACGTAATTCCAACACTTCAATTCAGCCGTCGTAGCCAGAGGCTACTCCGGCAACAATTAAATCGAACGCAAGTTCACGCCTCGTGGAAGACAATTTCTATTTAGTAGTTATCCGCCGAGTATTTTTTCCATCTCATTGATTAATGCTTCTTCCTTCCCAATTGCCACCGTAGTGGCGGCCGTCAGTGTGTGGCAGGCGTCGGAAAATCCACCGACCCTGGCGGTCGCATCCGGCAATAGAACATCCAGACCCAGGCTTCGTCCGGAACGGATTTCGCCTTCCATAAATTTGGATACCCGCATGGAGATTTTAACTTCATCAAAGGCAATACGTCCGAATCCCGGTATTTCGTTGGGAATGACCTGAAATCCCGCGATGTAGCGGTTGGGGTCAAAAATTTCCGTGTCTTTATATACGTCGCAAAAAGCGCCGATCATTTTCACCCCCATGGGCGAGAATCGATTTTGCACGTGAAACCACTGAATATGAGGGGTATTTATTAATTCGCCCTTTATCAGTTTTGATTTTTGATTTTCAAAACGTTTGCTCTGGATGACCCTTAGTTCCTCGACCATTTTTTTGGAAGCCGGGGACATCCCCTCCAGGCACACCCGTATCCCCATGTCCGGTCCCTCCTGATAATAACCGGCTGCGCCCAGGGTATCCAGATCCGCACTGAGATCTTCACAGGCAATCAGTCCTGCCTCTGATTTGATAAAGTACTGTTCGCCGTTTGGGTTTTCCCGGATTTCCATTTTTCCCTGCCGAACAGCCTCCAGGAATACCTCCCGGTTCTGGTTCACCAGACGGCCGTCCACAAAAAATCCGTCTCCCACGGCACCGAGCCCGGCAATATGGGCCAGGTCTTGATTGTCCGGGTCCATGGTCCTGGCGAAAAGGTAACAGGTAGCAGAGGCCGTGATGTCCCGGTCTCCTTTCAGCCCGTAAAGATCCGGGTCCAGATTATGGACCATCGGATCGGTTGCAGGTTCGGCCACATGATGGTCGAGTATCAGGGTCAGGTTTTTTCCCTGGTTTAGATCGGATATCAGTGGTGCAATTCGGCCCGCGAAATCCGTAAATACACTGCATTGGTTGTCCTGCTTGAATACTTTTTTTAATACCGCCGGATAGGGTTTTTC
>CAMYNZ010000445.1:3062-4821 GCA_947259865.1 uncultured Desulfobacterales bacterium
TTAACCCTAAACTGTTGACGTTCAAAGGTCCGGGTAAGTATGGCCCCCGATGTGAGACCGTCAGTATCATTATGGTGAAATAGCAGGATTTCCTTGTCCGGCCATTTTTGTAATTCACCGATCGCTATTTCCATGGATTCGATGAGTTGATTCAGCATTTGAGGCTCCTTGACCAACTGTCCTAATCGTTTTGGCGAATAAACGAATTTACTGCTTTATACGCTGTAGCAATAGCCAGGCCGGCACCGCATTTTGTTCGGATCCAGTCCTGGTGGGCCAGGATGGAACCGGCGGCAAACAGTGTTTTAAAAGCAGGGCGGCCCGAGCCGTTCAGAGGGCGAAAATCATCATCGGTTTCCAGACCTGTCTGGTTAATGGGATGACCCCTCGGATCCAGGAAATCTCGCCGGTGCCACTTCGTCCGGTCGGTGGGCTGGCAAACCGGCAAATCGAAAATTGTCTCCCGGATACGTTTTCGATCCGCACGCAGGCCCCCGCCGATAAATCGACCGCTTGCCAGGACAATCCCCCTGGATTGTACGGTAAATTCACTTTGTTCCCGGCCGATGCTGAGTTCAAAGTAGCCATCATCTTCAGGGCGGACCTCCAAAACTTCTTTTTGAGAGAAATATTTTATTCCCAGGGTTCGGAGTTGCCGTTCGAAAGCCTCCTTGAGTCGAAGACCGGGTACCGAAGGGGGCATAGTGGGTATTTCAAATACCGGCACGTCGAGCATGTCTTCCAAATCGGAGATGACCTCTTTTGTGCGGTACAACCCCAGGATTGCCGGCATCCCGACGGTCCGGGCAGCTTTAATATGGGGCCGCAAGGCCTGGGCGAGTTTTTCCCGGTTTTGAGTTAAAATCAAGGCGCCGGCCATATGTTCGGTATACACTTCGTTCAAATGCTCGGTTCCGGGAAATGATATACGCGCGGTCGTCAATCCCGGCCATTCCTCTTTGAAAGCATCCGCTATCTGGAGGGCACTGAATCCTTTCAAACCCCGAATGTCGATGAGCAGGCAGGGGGTTTTTTCCTCCAGGGCTTTTACCCCGTTCCACATGGTTTGGGGAACGCAGTAGGTCAGTTTTGTCGTACCCAAAGAGGTCATCACCCGCACGTTGCGATCCATTTCTTTTTGGTATAAAAGTCCCGCCTCCTGTAATCCGGTGAGAAGCTCTTCGAAGGCAGCCCGGATGTCATCTTTTTCGAGTCGGGCATAGGGATGCTCGGGGATATCCCGGGCCACAGCGTCGACAGCGGCCCAGGGATCGTGCCAGATATGTTTTTCATGCACTGGATGCACGCCCATCAAATCCAGCAAACCACTGGCAAAAATAATCTCTCCGGTGCTCCCCACCTGAACCGTGGACAAGCCCCTGTTGGCTGCAAACAACGCAGCCGCCATACCGGCTATACCGGCACCGATGATGCATAGATCGTATTTTGTGGGTTCAGGATTCAAAGGTTCAGCGTTCAGGGTTCAGGGTTCAAAGGTTCAGGGTTCAAAGGTTCAGGGTTCAAAGGTTCAAGGTTCATGGGTTCAGGGTTCAAAGGTTCAGAGGTTCAGGGTTCATGTATTTTTTTTACTTTGCTCGTAAGATGTCAAATAATTAATGAAACCTCTAATGGCAGCGCGGGTGCGTCCGGCATGATCATACACATCCTGAAATTCAGCATTCGTAATGTATTCTTGATCCAACGCTACGTAAAGCTGGCTTTGGACTTCAGTGCAGGAACGCTTGGCATATCTGAGAAA
>CAMYNZ010000446.1 GCA_947259865.1 uncultured Desulfobacterales bacterium
ACTCTGACAGAAACGTTCGTATTCAAAATTTTGCCATTTTTGTTTCCTGCTTGTCTGGGTTAGGAATAAACGATGGAATTTCTGGCAGTCGATCAGGTCCATAAATATTTCGGCGGCATCCCGGCCCTGCAGGGGGTTTCTCTAAAGGTGGAGGAGGGTAAAATCCACGGGGTCATCGGGCCCAACGGAGCCGGCAAGACCACAATGGTCAACGTAATCAATGGCGTCTACACCCCCAATAAAGGTAAGGTGTCCTACAAAGGGCACGATATCACGGGGCTCAAAACCAACAAGATCGCTGCAATGGGTATCGGCCGCACATTTCAGGTGGCCCGGGTCTTCAATGAGATGACCCTGATGGAAAACATGATGGTTCCCCTTATCCCTCGGGGCGTAGCGAAGAAAGAAGGCAAGAAAAGAGCTCTGGAGCTTATAGAAATGGCAGGGCTCACCCACTTAAGGGACCAATTTGCGGTGGAAATTTCCGGCGGACAAAAAAAGCTTCTAGAGTTCATGCGAACCATGATGGCAGACCCTGAAGTCATTTTGCTGGACGAGCCTTTTGCCGGGGTCAACCCGGGCTTGATCGAACGGCTGATTGAAATCACTTTTGAGTTGAACCAAACCTGGGGCAAGACATTTCTGTTGATCAGCCACGATATTCCTTCGGTGATGAAACTGTGTAAAAACCTGACCGTGCTTTCAGCCGGGGCAACCATTGCCGAGGGAGAATCCGAAAAGATCCGTCATGACCCGGCAGTCATCGACGCATACCTGGGGCATTGATTATGACGCTTGAAGTCAAAAGCATAACGTCGGGCTATTTAAAAGAGGTCCCCATTCTTAAGGATGTCAATGTTGTCGCCAAAGAGGGGGCCCTGACCGGCATCATCGGTCCCAACGGCGCCGGCAAGTCTACCCTGCTTAAAACAATATACGGATACCTGCGTCCCAGCAAGGGCGATGTGCTGCACCACGGTCAGTCGATCAAAGGACACAAACCCGATCAGATGCTGGGTCAGGGGATTGCCCATCTCATTCAGGGCCACAGCGTATTTCCGGCCATGACCGTGGAAGAAAACCTGGAACTGGGGGGCTGGATCATAAAAAATGATCGCAGAGCTCTCGACAAAGCGCTGGATGAGGTCTATGAAAACTACCCGGTTCTCAAAAACAAACGCAAGATGGTGGCCGGTTCCCTTTCGGGGGGAGAGCAGCGAACCCTTGAAATTGCCCGCCTCACTATGACGCAGCCCCGAACCATCCTGATCGATGAACCCTCGGTGGGATTGATGCCCAAGCTGGTGGACCGGGTCTATGATGAGATCGTCAATCTGAAAGAATTGGGTTACACCATCTTGATTGTGGATCAAAAAGTTCACAAGTGTGTGGATGTGGTGGATTATATCTATGTACTGCGCCTGGGCGAAAATAGCCACCACGGCCCTAAAGAAGAGTTTGTCGACACCATCGAGGACATCATCAGGGAATGGATTTAGGGGGTTATTGGAAAGATAGCGACAAAATTCTGCAGAAGTTAAACAAAAGCTCTTTGCTACATGAATTAAAATCCGAATATCGAATATCGAAATTCGAAACAATTTCGAATGACCAAAATTCGAATGACCGAAACAGAATTATCACCTGAATGGCGTCTACCGGTAAAACCGTTTCGGTCATTAGAATATTCGAATTTAGGATTTGTTTCGAATTTCGTGCTTCGGATTTCGAATTTATCGGTCAAGATGAAGTGTAGTAAACTTAAAACCTATTTGGTTTCAGTTTACCCCGGCTTCGCTGGAGAGGGTTTCACACGATGGAACTGAGTATCTTTATTCAACTTGTTGTTCTGGGGTTGGTAAGAGGATCGATGTATGCACTGATGGGTGTCGGCCTCTCCCTTATCTTCGGCATCATGGAAATTGTCAACTTTGCCCACGGCGAACTCTTCATGATCGGTTGCTATATCATGTACTTTGTCGCTGCCATGCTGGGGCTTCCTTTCCCGCTGGGAATTTTAGCGTCAGGGGCGGGTCTTTTGGTCGTGGGTGTCATCCTTGAAAAAGGGCTTATCTCCACGCTTCGCAAAAAAGCCGGCCGTGAATGGCTAATGGATTCGTTTGTGCTGACCATTGGTTTGATGGTGATCTTTCAGAACCTGGCCCTGATCATCTTCGGATCGATTCAACGCGGCATCCCCAACCTGGTGTCGGGCCAGACAATTCTGGGTGAAGTGGTTTTTATTCACGATCACCTGGTGATCCTCAGCCTGGCGCTTCTGACTGTGGGCGTGCTCTGGTACTTCATCAAATACACCAACCTTGGCAAGGCCATCCGGGCCACCTCCCAGCATTCAGAGGCTGCCCAGACCCTGGGCATTGATGTCGGCCGGATGTACAGCGTTGCCTTCGGCGTCGGAGCGGCCCTGGCCGGTATAGCCGGAGCGCTTTTAATCACCCTGTTCCCTGCCAATCCGAATGCTGGCATGGGGCCGGTTTTAAAGAGTTTTGTAGTCGTCATCCTGGGTGGGCTGGGCAACATCAAAGGTGCTACCGCGGCCGGTATTATGGTGGGACTGATAGAAGCCTTTGCCCTTTTCTATCTGTCAGGCGGGTGGCAAAACGTGATTGTCTTTTCCATCGTCATTGCCGTTTTGATCTTTAAACCGGCGGGACTTTTTACGCCGGCTGGAGAGCGACCATGAGCTTTCTGGCAAGCCCCCAGAGAGGGATGAATCCCACCCGATATGTCAAAGTCGCTCTGGTTCTGGCCTTTCTCATCGCCGTTCCGTGGATTTGGCGTGAGAACCGGTACATTACTACCATTTTTATATCTGCGCTGATGTTTGGCATCTGGGGTGTCATGTATGATCTCCAGATCGGCTACGGCGGGCTTATCAACTTTGGATTTGCCGGATTTATTTGCGCGGGTGCTTACGGCTCTGCGCTGGGAGTTCACCACTATGAGATAAATCCCTGGTTTGGCATGCTAATCGGGGCAACGGCTTCCGGGGTTTTGGGATTTCTGACGGGAGTGGTCACCCTGCGGCT
>CAMYNZ010000447.1 GCA_947259865.1 uncultured Desulfobacterales bacterium
TAACACCACACGATATACCCGGCGCCATCGCGGCTCAGATGGAATCAGCCATTGGTATGCATTTTTTTTCTATGCTCGGTATCCCGGTTTCCACCTCTTCAGCAATCGTAGGAGCCGTTGTTGGGGTTGGACTTGTTAAAGGAACCAGAGCGATTAAAAAGAAGACGATATTAACCATTCTTCTTGGCTGGATATTCACTCCCAGTCTGGCCGCTTTGTCGTCCTATTTGATTTATAAGCTCATTGTGTTTCTATCTGCGTGATAGAAATTGCATGAAACTTTAATTGCTAAAGAACCATTTAAGGCGGAGCAAATTTACAGAGGGAGGAACAATGAAACTTTTTAAAAAGGAAAAAGAGGTCAGCAACCTTCTCACAAAGTTTCTTGACGAGGTTGAAATATGCCTCATAAAAACGGAAGAAACGATTAACGCTTACATCATGGGTACCTTAAAAGATGCCAAGCATCTGGCCCGTGATGTTCGAGAAATTGAAACGGAAACGGATGTATTAAAATACACGATTCGTGATAAATTGTATTCCGGGGCATATTTGCCCTTAATACGAGAGGATATTTATAATCTTGTCGAAAGCATTGACAAGGTCGCCAATGCTGCCGAAGCATGCAGTGATTTTTTTTTGAATCAACGGCCGTCAATACCCGATGACCTGAAGTCTCAGTTTACCACGGTCGGACAGGAAGCAATGAGTGTCATTACGCCGCTAAAAAAGGCGGTGGCGTGTTTTCTCAAAAAAAAATGCAAGATCGAGAATGTACGCCAGTATGCCCAGGAGGTGGGGTGGGTAGAAACCGATGTGGACACAAGCGAATGGGAATTGACAAAGGCTATATTCATATCGCCCCTGGATTTCGCTCATAAAATTCATCTGAAACATTGTCTGGACAAAATCGTCGAGGTTTCAGATCGGGCCGAAGATGCAGCCGATCAGCTGGAACTGGCGGCATTAAAATCAATGGCGTAACATAGATGTATATAATGGAAGTGGTTTACGCTTAATTGGGATTATATCTTGTTTAACGCATTTAGGGGTAATTCCCCGCGCGATACCCGCCCGATATTTTCCGCGCTAAATTTGAATCGTTTGGCATGAAAATACAATGCATCCGGTTCGCTGGCCATGTGGGGGGTCAAAATAACATTGTTAAATTGCCGCAGCGGACTGTTTACCGGCAGCGGTTCATTTTCAAAAACATCGAGACCGGCACCAGCAATCTTGCCGTTGCGCAAGGCTTCCACCAGCGCCGTCTCATCCACTACCGCCCCTCTGGCGGTATTAATAAAAAAAGCGTCGTTTTTCATAAGTTCCAGTTGGCGCTGCCCGATCAGATGTCTGGTTTTCGGTGTCAGTCGGACATTGACGCTGACAATATCCGACCTCCGCAGCAGGGTCTCGAAATCAGTCGATTCAAAATCAAGATCGCTGTCGATCGGATGCCGATGATATCCGAGTACCTTCATGTCAAAAGCCGCGGCCAGGCGGGCGACCTCTTTTCCGATATTGCCCAGCCCCACGATGCCGATCGTTTTTCCGGAAAGCTCCCCGCCAATGTATTCAAAATCCCACTTTCCACTTTTTATCACTCTGTCCAAGCGCGCCATATTTTTGCACCAGCACAGGATAAACGCCAAAACATGTTCTGCCACCGCACGGGCATTGACGCCGGCAGCATTGGCCACGTGTATTTTTCTCAGGGTGCATTCCTCGATGTTGACATTGTCATAGCCGGCCCCGGTTTGAACCAGCTTGAGATTTTGAGCCCGGTCGAGGAAGACCGCATCCACCGGTTCACCTTCGGGTATAATCGCATCCGCATCAATCAGTTCTGTTGTAATCTCATCGATCCCCAGCACCATGACCTGCCACTGAAGCGGAAATTGACCGATGATCAATTGTTTTATCGTTTCGGGCGCTTTTCTGAAAATGATAACCTTCATAATAGACTCCGAGAAATTTTTAACGGTCCTCATGACATTTTTTGTCGTTTCCGGGTCCATATGTAATCAAAAGAGGTTCTGCCTGTCAAGAAACCGGGATATATCCTCCAAATAGTTGACACCGTTATCCATTTTATTTATGTACACATCGTTTGACTTACCCATAACTGATAGGAAAAAAATGGCTCATAAAACGATAGCAGAAATCAATTTAGACAATTTAGCTTTCAATATCCATGAAATTGAGCGCAAAGTGTCGCCTTCAGGGGTCATTCCGGTCGTAAAAGCCAATGCCTACGGTCACGGCGCAATACCGGTGGCCAGGCATCTTGTGAAACAAGGATTCAAAGCCTTTGCGGTGGCCCAATTTCAGGAAGCCATGGAATTGCGGGACAGCGGTATTACCCAGCCGATTCTGATATTCGGTCGGCTTCTGCCGGATCAGATTCCAACTGCTATTAAGTCCGGCTTTCGGATCAGTATTTTTGGAAAAGAGGACCTTGAATGGATCGAGACGTCCGGGCAAAATCAAACGGCGGTGGTTCATGTTAACGTTGAGACCGGTATGGGAAGGGTAGGGGTTCTGTTGGATCAAGAACCGGACATCTTTGATCACTTGCTTCGTTCCCATCGCTGTCTGTGGGAAGGACTCTATACGCACTTTTCCACCGCAGACGAAGCCGATAAAAGCTATGCCAATCTCCAGCTGTCACGTTTCCAAGATATTTTATCTCAAATTAAACGTATGAAAAAAACGCCGTCCATTATTCATATGGCCAACAGCGGCGCGGTACTGGACATCCCCGCCAGTTATTACGATGCGGTGCGGCCCGGAATAATCATGTATGGCCACTATCCATCCCCGGAAGTAACTCAATCGATAAATATCAGACAGGTCATGACATTCAAAACATACGTTTCGCATATACGGGCCCTGCCGGCCGGGTTCCCGATCAGCTACGGCAGGCGTTGGACTACGCCCGCAGCTACCAAAATTGCAGTGTTACCCCTGGGGTATGCCGATGGATTGAATCGCAGACTCACCAATCACGGAGAGGTTCTGATTCAGGGCAGACGCT
>CAMYNZ010000448.1:0-892 GCA_947259865.1 uncultured Desulfobacterales bacterium
AGATCGATTTCAACCAGTTCATATGATGCGCCGACCTCGTTAAGTGCGGCGTGCGGTGCGAACGACCCGCACCCTCTTGACCAGTGAAGTACATACATATCGAGAGGTTCCTCTATGGTGGACACCAGAAAAGCTAAAAAATATCCTCAAGAAAAGACCGGACATGATTTACCGTAGCTTCGGTTGCCTTCGCGTTATACTCATAAGTCCCATCGAAGGTTTGGGCAGGCCGATGCGGCATATCGAACCAGTGATAAGCACCAGGCATGATTTCCAAAACGGGGACACTTAAACCCGAAGGAACAGTTTTTACCAATCTCTCACAACTCGAAGGTCTAGCGAGTTTGTCAAACTCCGCAGAAATAATTAAAGCAGGCGAGAAGAATTGACCAACGCCTTCACACCAGGGGTATATCGCGACAGCCGCCATAAACCGCTCTTCCTGTTTGCCGGCCCAACTGGATGCGTCAATAGCCCCTAGCGCCGTCTCAGCGCCCGTGGACCACCCCATAATGACCACACGACCACTGTCTACATACGGAATCTCCTGCAAATACTTCAGTGCTCCAATGGCGTCAAGAACCTGGTTTAGCGGTTCAAAAGTGCTGGGTACATCGTTTTCATCCCCAACCTCGAGGGTAACGTAACCCCAGGAGTTAAGGCGTTTTCGCCAGTGTCGGGGAGTGTCCTGCCACCCACCGCCACTCGCAAACATGACAACTGTAGGAAAGGGGCCTTTACCCGCGGGCTTCGTCAGAGTTGCTTTCACCGGTAACCCTTTAACTCCCTTGGGTTCAGGAAGCCCCTTTTGTTTCGCTAGTCGGATCTTAAACTTGCTGGGTGGCACATCTGCACTGTTAAACCCAACTTCGGTAACAGTAAACCCTGACAA
>CAMYNZ010000448.1:966-4003 GCA_947259865.1 uncultured Desulfobacterales bacterium
CAAGTTGATACCTGATCTTGAATGCCGCTTTTTGTGGGTCATTGGGGACTTCCTCCTTGCAACTCAGCGAGTGGTAACAATCCTATCCCTCTTATTCCACAGATACAAAAATACCCAATCAGTTATCTGAGACAATCGGTACGCTTAAAGCTTCTTATCCGATGGCTCCTAATTATCTTCGATCCTCTTCATTTTTTAGCCTTTCAACCAGCCAGTTACGGAATGACGTAAGAGCGGGATTTGGTCGGGCATTGGAAGGTGACACAAAATAGCAACGAAATCGGGCTGAAATTTTCTCGGGGTTTGCCATTTCTAACTTTCCCTCCTTGATTTCCTCATTCACAAGATAGTCATTTACTAATGCGACCCCCCTCCCTTGCAAAGCGGCGTTAGTTACCTGGTGCTCGTCAGGAAAGACTTCGCACTGTTCGGGATCAATTTGACTTCCGGTTATAACATCTTGCCAATGGGTTTGCAGAGCTCTGGATTCTTTTGATTTATGGAAAATATCAATGAGGCGATGTTCACCAGGTTGAGAAAATGATTCGAGCTTTCCGTGTTCTGCGATATAAGCAGGGCTTGCCACTGCAAATACTTGTGGGTGGTAGAGAAGAGTACTATCAAGGTCATCGAGCTTGACGTCACAATCGCTAAAGCGAATCGCCCCATCGATTCCGTCATTCTTAAATGTTGCTAGCTTATGGCTTTCATCTATAGCAACCGTGATGTCAGGGAATGCCTCAGAAAAATCCACTAAATTTGGCATTAGCCACTTCACTGTGAAACCTTTCGCCGCCGAAATCATAATCTTACGTTGGGTGTTTTTTCTTGATACTTGCCGTGCTGCAAACGCGATTTCGCCTAGCGACTGTTGGACGACAGATGCGAAAGTCTCGCCCTCTTCTGAAAGTTTGAAGGAATTTGGCGTACGGACGAACATTTCACGACCCAGATGGTCTTCCAGGTTGCGCAATTGCTGACTGACCGCGCCCTGGCTCACACAAAGTTCGTCAGCAGCTTTGCTCACAGTACCCAGTCTCGATACGGCTTCAAATGCCCTCAGGGCGTTCATTGGCGGTAACTTCACTGATACCTCATTTTTAAAATCTAATACCCCTATCCGGAAATCTGCATGTACAAAACTCTATTTGAAATCAATTATATATCCAGCCTAATTGGCATTATGAATACGTGTATATGAGAACGGAAAACTGAGTAATAGCATTTTTGCTGACATGAAATGAGAAACATTATGCGCCAACCAGAAAAAAATACATCTGCAGAATTGTGGAGCATCCTCCGACCACACCTCACCAATCCGGCCGTAAAACAGGGAGCTCAACAGTCACAGCAAGCAATTCAAATCCCCCCGGGACCGAAAGTCTGGTTTGACGATAACAAACTTCCCCATGGTGCCCTGTTAGGAAAGACCTCCGAAGGTGTGGCTGCTTATTCCAACGACTCAGTAAACTCTCTAGCTCTTGAACCCTGTACTATGGGCAATATTGTTACTGGTTTACCCTGGCAATGTGTTGAATTTGCACGTCGTTGGCTTTTGCAAACCCAAGGTTTGATTTTTGCTGATGTTGCCATCGCGGCCAACATATGGAACGACGTTGATTTCCTGACGCAGGTCTCTGATAACAAAACTGTTCCTTTAGTTTCGCATCCCAATGGTTCTGAATCGAAACCCGTCAAGGGTGATCTCCTAATCTACTCTGAGGCTTTTCTGGGCACAGGTCATGTCGCAGTTGTAGTTGGGCATGATATTGATGCTGGAGTGTTACATGTTGCTGAGCAGAACTATTTCGATCGTCTTTGGCAAAGTGACTACTGCCGACAAATTCCACTCTTAGAGGTAGATGGGCAATGGTGGCTTTTGGAACCTTACCTTAACGGCTGGAAACGAATCCACTAATCCCGTCACGGAAATTAATAGCGCCTCCCGAGGATAGAAAATGAGTTATTGTATTTACAGAATCTGGATCAAGCTCGCGAAACAGATGGGGAAACATTGCAGTTATCTACCAGAAATTGCAGCATTTCGCCTAACAAACGCATGCAGCTGGATCAAAATGGCCGCTGATGCGGGGCGTTATGCATAGGTAACGGAATCATATTAAGACATGGACATAAAGATAAGACGATCAGAACCAACTGACGCAAAAGCATTAAAAGAAATTTACGAGTGCCCAAATGCTTATAGAGACACTTTGCAGCTACCAAACCCATCACTTGAGTTATGGGAAAACCGGGTTTCAGAAGTGCCCGAAAACATCTATTCGTATGTGGCGTTATTAGATGGGGTCGTAGTAGGAAATATAGGTTTTGAGGTTTGTAAAAACCCAAGGCGTCGGCATGTGGCTACTTTCGGTATGGGTGTCAAAGATAGCGAGGTTGGTAAAGGCATCGGTAGTAAGCTAGTAGCAACCGTAATCGATCTTGCGGACAATTGGTTAAACCTAAAACGCCTTGAACTTACTGTCTATGCAGATAACGAACGAGCCGTAAAATTGTATAAAAAGTTCGGGTTTGAAATTGAGGGTGAATCAGAAGCATTTGCCTTTAGAAATGGAGAGTATGTTTCTGCTTATCACATGGCTCGCGTGATCAAAAGTGTATAACAATGCCATCCACAGGAAGGCAAAACCAGAGCGAAGCGGCGGTTTTGCCTCCTCTGATGGCGGGCGTTAGGCTGATATGCAAAGAGTCTCGTCTTTGACGATAGCTTCCGCACCTAAGCTTCAGTTCGAGATAATCTCAATTTCAATTTGAGACGGCAAACTAAATACCGCCATACAAACCACCACCAGGCTTATCCATTCTTAGATATTAAATTTCTTTAACGAATCAATAAGCCAATCACGGAAGACGATTAAATTGCCATTTGGACGGGCATCAGCGGGTGACACAAAATAGCAATTCATTGGAGATGGAATAGACTCAGGATTAGCGTATTCGAGATTCCCCAATGAAATCTCTTCAACTACGTCATGAAAGGGTAATAATCCGATTCCCCGTCCCAGCAAAGCAGCGT
>CAMYNZ010000449.1 GCA_947259865.1 uncultured Desulfobacterales bacterium
GGCTGATTTGAACTGGGGACTTCCTGCTCCCAAAGCAGTTGATCCTCTCAAAAATCGTAGCCATAACTATCTTAAATTAATACGTATTTGTCAAGCCACCCTTTTTCGCCCCGCCTTTGCATAGTGTGCATGGTGTGAATAATATCAGTAAGTTGTGCATGCGGTCGGCTTAAAAGGGCACCTATTGGGTACCTGAAAAAGAAGACAGCTTAGAGAACGCCTTTTATGTAAAAAAGAGAAAACGCGCTACATTGTTGCATTATTGTAAAAGTTCATGGCCGGGGCAGGAGGATTTGAAACTCCGACCCCTTGAACCCCATTTTCTGGGCTTTCCGAACATTATCAAACACTAACCCATTAAAATTATTACGCATCCTGGATCGTCTGGTTTATGTTTCTTTAAAAGCATGGTGTGTATGCTGTAGGTCAGAAAGGGAATAAATTTTCTAAGTTCACGATTTATCTGACATAATTTTCAAGTGGTTTTTTTGGCCATTTTCTGATCCTGTCTAATTCATGCAACTTCTATATTCTGGTGTCCTACAGAAAACCAAGAAGTAAATATTAGAATCACAAATGTAAAGTTTTTTTCGGGTTTGAGAAGTTTAAGATGATGGGCGCCACCCAACATTCAAAAAAACAGTGGGTTGCCCATTACCAAAAATACAATATCCCGAACCATGGCGAGCTATCCATCGGTATCGAGTTACCGAAGAAATCCCGTCTGGCGCAATGTCGAATTTCGGCGGTTATGTCCATTGGCTGGATTTCTCCAAAGTTTGGGTTGCATCAACAGGCGCAATGGCATACAAATAAAAGCATCAGTTCGAGGTTTGTCATTGATTGTTCAATATAATCGCCAAGGATATCACCATGGCCGCCCCATCAAAGATTTCCGTTTTCTACAACACCTTCCGGGAGATCAGCAGCCTGGTTCATTCCAGCAGCAATGTGAGGGAAATCCTCGAACTGGTGGTGTGGAAGGCTAGCGAATTGCTGAATGCCAAGGGAGCACTGCTCCGGATACTGAATCTCCAAACCAAGGAATTTGAACTAAGCGCCGCCTACGGTCTTAGTGAGACCTATCTGTCCAAGGGACCGGTGACACAACAAAACATCATCACCGATATTTATAAAAAGAAACCGTTTGCCATCATCGATGACATACTGACAGACAAGCGGCTTCAATACCCCCGGGAGGCCCACCAGGAAGGCATTCGCATGATCCTGGATCTTCCGCTCGTCTTTCGCGATAACATCGCGGGCTTGCTGAGAGTTTACTTTCCAGCATTGAGACAGTTCGAAGAAGATGAGCACGACTTTGCTGTAGCGCTGGCTCAGCAGTGTGCCTGCGCCATCGACAAAGCGCGGCTGATTGAAGAGCAACAAGCTCGCTACGACCAGCTGGCGCTGCACACTGAAAAGCTTTCGGCCTTGGGGCGCATGGCGGCCGGTATCGCCCACGAAATCAACAACCCGCTGGCCGGTATACTCCTGTACAGTTCCAATCTCAACAAAAAAATCCCGGATGACAGCTTGCTCAAAGAGGGAATGGAAATCATCATACGGGAAACCCTGCGTTGTAAAATTATCATCCAGGATCTACTGGAGTTCGCCCGAGATCGGGAACCGAAAAAGACGATGGCCGATATCAACCAGGTCATTGATCGGGCGGTGAACATGCTGGAAAATGAGCTTCGCCTGCGGCACATTCAACTTGAAAGAGAGTATTCAAAGGATCTGAAGACCGGCCTGCTGGATGAAAGCCAGTTGCAGCAGGTGTTCGTCAATCTATTGCTGAACGCCGCCCATGCCATCGACCGAGAAGGGACCATTGAGATCCGAACCCGGCTTGATTCCACCGGTGAGCACGTGGTCATCGAGTTGCAGGACAGCGGCTGCGGGATTCCCCCGGAAAACATGGACAAGATCTTCGAACCTTTCTTTTCCACAAAAAAAAATGGGTCCGGGCTGGGGCTGGCGGTCAGCTATGGTATCGTCCGAAACCACCGGGGAGAACTTACCGTCGAATGTCAACCCGGTAAAGGTGCCTGTTTCACTATCACACTGCCGATGCGGCAGTAGAACGGATCAACATTGGCGACCAATCACCCCGGCAGTGTAGAGCCGGCGAAAATCCTAGTCATCGACGACGAGTCCGTCATCTGTGACGGCTGCAGGCTGGCGCTGTCCGAGAAAGGACACGCGGTGGATACCTGCAGCAGCGGCCGCGAAGGAATGGAGGCCATTCGGCAGGGAGACTACGAGCTGCTTCTGCTGGACTTGAAGCTGCCCGATGCCGACGGAATGGATCTGTTGAAGCGTCTGCGTGAAGAAAAACCACTTGTTGCGGTGATTGTGATGACCGGCTTTTCCTCGGTACAGAATGCCGTCACTGCCATGAAACTGGGCGCCTTCGACTATCTGGCCAAACCGTTTACAGATGACGAGCTGCTGTTCGCTGCAGAAAAAGCGCTGATCAGCAAGCGCCTGACCGAAGAAAACCTGGCGTTGCGCAAGCAGCTTTTCGCCATGTTCGACTTCAGCAATATTGTCGGAGAAAATCCGAAGCTGCTTCAGGTTTTCAACGAAGTTCGCCGGGCCGCCCCCACAGACAGTACCATCCTGCTCCAGGGTGAAAGTGGAACCGGCAAGGAACTTTTTGCTAAAGCCATTCACGCCCACAGCAATCGATCCACCCGGCAGTTTATCGTCGTCGACTGCAGCACTTTTTCATCTTCCTTACTGGAAAGCGAGTTGTTCGGACATGTGAAAGGCGCCTTTACCGGTGCCATCCAGAACAAAGCCGGTATATTCGAAGTGGCCGAGGGCGGCACCCTGTTTCTGGACGAAATTGCCAATTTGAACCTGGAGGTTCAGGGCAAGCTGCTGCGGGTGATGGAAACCCGTGAATACAAACCGGTCGGATCGAGCCAAACCCAAAAAGCAGACATGCGGATCATTGCCGCCACCAACCAGGACTTGAAGGCCATGGTCGAAGGCGGTCGCTTCCGCAAGGACCTATTCTACCGCGT
>CAMYNZ010000450.1 GCA_947259865.1 uncultured Desulfobacterales bacterium
TCTTTTTTTTCTCCTGCTTTAGCTGGTATTGCAGACAATTGCCGAGGGTGTAGCCGACTGCTTCAAAAGGGGCCGTGTCTCCGTCAAAGGATTCCAAAGCGTTGTTTTGTGTAAATTGGATTTATTCAATGGCCTCACGCAGGATTATTTGGAAAACCACCGGGGGATTTCCGCGCACGACGGCCGCCAGCAGCGCATGTTTTCCTTGTTCGATCCATATGCTGCGTTCGCCGATACGCAGCGTTTCAAGCACTTCCCCTTCTTCAGCACCAAACGAATCCTGCACGAAATCTTTTATAGCTGTCAACATGCCGGATACGAGATCCGGATCTTGTCCGGCCACCGTCTTGGCGACCACGTGTTGCAGGACCAACCCTGTTTTCCCATGGATAAGGAATACCTGCTCGACTTGATATACAAGGGTGTGCAGTAAGACGACCTCAGCGAAGGGTTTTCGGGTGCGCAGAGCTTCCAGTCGCCATTTTAAGCCTTGCATGGAGACACTGTATTCAAGAAGTTGATTGAATGTTTGGGTCATTCCTTGAATGGCCGCAAAAATGGCCTTGCGGATAGCTGGCCCCATCACCGGGAATAAAGCGTCCACCAGAATTTGACGGTCTTTCTTAATGGATGATTGGATAGCATTTGCGGTAATCGGCTCCAAACTTATTTCCAATTTTTTATCTTTTGTTGACCTCAAGGCAATGGCTTCGGGCAGGACCCGACTAATATCTTTTGCATGCCGTTCCGGATTATCTAATCGCTGCTGCAATTCATCAAGTTGTGCCCGGACAGGCTTAAGCAGCAACATTCGAAGTTCATCCAGGGAATCATCGGATAAACTGTGAGTGTCAGGGGAAGTCTTGCGACTTTTATCCGCAGAAGATTCATCCATTGCTCAAGTTGTCCGCTGTAAGTTTCAATTTTTCGGCCAGCTCGTTGGACATTCGGACGGCCATTTCCATGAGGAGCTCGGAAAGCACGGTACGATCGACTTTGCCAAGACGTAGCTCTTTAACCGCCTGATCCAAGGCATTTGAGACTTCTTTGAATTTTTTATGGGTCTCGCCGGACAAGCCTTTGGACTGATCCAAAAGCTGCTGCCGCAGATCGCTGACATCCTTGCTTTGTTTCTCAACCAGCCGGTCAATACTTTTGGAAGTCGTTTTGGCGGCTGTCTGATGTTCACTGGTAACAATTTTAACGGCTTCAGCCCGCATTTCTTGCTCGGCCTTGATGCGATCGCTTAATGATTCAACTTCTTTTTTAATATAGGTTTCAATCGAATCCAAACGAGCACTTATTTCTTCTCGTAGCTCACGAAATTCTTGCAGCATGCGCTCTTCCAGGCGAGTAAATCTGTGTTCGTAATCCTGCATCTGGTTGCCGAAAATGATATCTCTGATCCTATCCACACTGCCTTTTTCAGCTACTTCCTCATTCGCCGCTTGGTCTCCAGCGGCAGCCTCTGTGCGCGGTGCATTAGGCTTTTGTCTTGAAACCGATGAACCGGCCCTTTTTTTTGGTTTACTCACCGCTAGACTCCTTTCTGTTAAAGTGACTAAATTTTTTACCTATGCCCAACCCCAGTGGGAACCAACTGAATGACCTTCGTCTGTTGCTTTTTAATTTAAGTGAAGAATCAAGATTTTGCAAGAAAATTTAAGCGGTTGTGAATTGTAAAAAATTTTGTTATTGGGATAGAAAGCAGGTGAAAGGCTCCCGACGAAACTGATGCCCTTTTTCCTTGCGAGCTTCATAGATGAATAAAATTTAATTTTCACTTTTGAATTTTGTCGATAACGCTAAATATCATTCGGAAACGAATTACTATCCTAAGAACAGTTTTACTTTGGGCATCCGTTATTTATCATGGCTAAGACGACTCTAATTAAGAAAAAGATCTGCTTGCTTGGCCCATTTGCTGTAGGGAAAACCAGTCTGGCAGAACGTTTTGTTTATGATCGTTTTGACGAAAAGTACCTGACTACCATTGGTGTGAAAATCAGCCAGAAGGTGTTACCGCCGTTTAAAAATGATCGCGACGGGCAACTGCGCCAGCATACTTTTTTGATCTGGGATATCGCGGGCCTTGAAAAATTTGACAGAGTCGCAGAGAATTATTTTCGAGGTGCCGCGGGAGCATTGGCCGTAGCCGATCTGACCCGTCCGGAGACTATTGAAGATCTGGTAAAATTTTGCGAAAAATTTAGTTCGATAAATCCCAAAGCAACCATTATTGTGCTGGGTAATAAATCAGATATCTTCCAGCGGGATGAAACAACGCTTGCCGAGTTGCAAAAAATGGCTGGCGAGTATTCCGCTGATATGCTTTTGACCAGCGCCAAAACCGGGGAACAGGTCGAAAATGCTTTTGTGATGTTGTCAAATGCTATAGGAAACTACCAATGAATCAAACCCTGAGGCGCCTGCTGGCCAGCCAAAACATGGGGGCCTTACTTTTTGACACTCAGTTCACGATTGTAAAAACGAATCCTGAAGCAGTAAAAATAATTAAATCCCTCGGCCAGGCGACGTTTGAAACGGATTTATTATCCCTTTTTCCGGAGCTTATTGGCAACGAGTCTTTTATAGCGGACATCTTGAACCAAAAAGAAGATAATTTCCGGTTGGATTTTATCAGTCGCCTAAATGATAAGGGGCAATCATTTTTTTTAAATTTGCTCCTGTTACCAGACGAAGAACCGGGTCACGGGCTTTTAATTTTGGAAGATGTGACCACCTCGACTCAAGCCTTGCAGGCGATGAATCAGCAGAGATATGAACTATTCTTATATAAACGTGATCCTCAATTTCGTAAGAATTTGTTAAGCGAAAGTCTTCTGGGAAATACTGAAAAGATTCAACGTGTTCGGCAAACCATTCTAAAATTAAGCAAAGTTCCCTCTGCAACCGTTTTACTATTGGGCGAGACGGGCTGTGGCAAAAACCTTGCCGCCCGTGTGATTCATTACAGCTCCATGCCTACCGATAGCCCCTTTGTGGACATTAATTGTGCCGCGTTGCCGGAG
>CAMYNZ010000451.1 GCA_947259865.1 uncultured Desulfobacterales bacterium
ACCTGGGATCAGGATTGCCGGCCATGCTGCTGATGTTGGCCGTTGGCATCCCTTTGTACATTTGTGCAACCGCCTCAACACCGATCGCTGCTGCTCTTATTCTAAAAGGGGTTAGTCCTGGAGCGGCGCTCGTATTTTTATTGGCAGGGCCGGCCACGAATATGGCTTCTTTGACCGTCATCACGGGTATCCTCGGCAAACGCGCTACTGCTATTTACCTGGCAACTATCGCGATATCTTGCGTGGTTTTCGGGCTGATTGTTGATCAAGTCTATGCTTCCCTGGGATTTAAGGCTCAGGCCATGGTGGGCCAGGCATCCGAGGTAATACCGATTTGGGCTCAGTGGACAGCTGCCTTTGTGGTGGTGCTGCTATCGATAAAGCCGGTCTTCAGCTTTATAACATCACGTTTTAAGCCGCTGCAAACCGCCGATGGGAAATCATCGGCATCCGGTTCAGCTACACCTGAATCCATAGCTATTGCCCCTGATTGCGGGCCTACGTGAGGTTGTTCATCTGGATCGGTCCGGTCCTGAATTTGCAACCGTTCATTTATGCGTACCGCATTTTACGCTGGGAACTAATGGCATCAGACCCAGGCCGTTGTCCTCCAGTAACGCCACGATATTGTTTTCCAGATCCCGGGTTAAAAGCGAATACATTGGATTAGTCTCCATTTGTTAGACGCTGTGCACCGCAGAAAACATATAATCCGGGTCCGTCTGCCTGTGATGCCAGGGTGATCTTGAGTTCGGAGGCCAGTTGCACCGCCAGGGCCGTGGGACGTGATATTGCAAGAATGATCGGAATGCGTGCCCGGGCCGCTTTTTGGACAAGTTCATAGCTAATGCGGGAAGACAAGATTAACAGCGTGGCTTGTTCAAGCTTGCGGTCGAGAAATACTTTGCCGATAACTTTATCCAGAGCATTATGTCGTCCGACATCTTCCGCGGCGGCCAATAGCTCAAATTTCGAACTGTATAAAATGGCGGCGTGAGCCGCCCGGGTCTGTTGACGCAGCGGCTGATGCCGGGTAATTGTTTCAAGTTTGGACAGTGCTTTGTTGACATCTATCCGGACACTATCTTCAAGAGGATGAATCTGCTGGAAAAGATCCTGTACAAGCTCTTTGCCGCAAAGACCGCAACTGGATTGACTGATAAAGCCTCTGCGGTCCAGAATTTGAGATATTTTTTCCCGGCGGGACGGCTTTAAAGAGACGGCAATCACATTGGTATCCTCACCGTCGCAGAAGGCCAATGAAACATAATCATCCGGGGTATCAATGACGCCTTCCGTCAGACAAAATCCTGCAACCAGTGCGATCTCATCACCCGGTGTGCGCATAACGACAGAATAAGGATTTCCCTGAACGCGGATTGACAGCGGTTCTTCTCCGAGAAGATCCTTTTGTTTCGTTTTATTGGATGCCCCGTCCCAATGGATAAGCTCATGATGGATTGTTGTATTCAAATATTCCTCCAGATTTTTTGAAGATTCAATGGTGATCCAACTGTTCTAAGCGTTAAGCAAGGATTGAGATAGGCTGTCTGCTTAAATATAGGACCTATTGATGATATGTCTATTTTTCACTAATATTCAAGTAATTCCTATAATTTTTCTTGACAAATCATGCGTAAAGTTTAATATTTGCTGATTTTGAATTAGGGATTAAAATAAAGTTTACAGGAGGCCGACTCGATGTATGCGGTAGTGAATGCTGGCGGAAAACAATACAAAGTTAAGCAAGGTGAAATTTTAAGAGTCGAAAAGATCCCCGGGGATGTTGGCAGCCCCGTAATCTTTGACCGGATATTAATGTACTCAGACGGAGAAAATGTAAGCATCGGTCAGCCGGTACTGGAGAATGTTGCGGTCGAAGGTCATATTGTGGAACAGGGCAAAGCCAAAAAGATAATTGTTTTTAAGTACAAACGCCGCAAGCGATACCGCCGCAAAAAGGGGCATCGGCAACAGTTTACAGCGGTGCAGATCGACAGCATAAAGGCCAAAGAAGCAAAAGCCAAAGAAAAGCCCGAAAAAACAGACGAACCCAAGCCGGAGGCCCAAAAGGCCAAAACCGAGCCTAAAACCAAGCAGGTTGAAGCTAAGAAAGCAGCGCCAAAGAAAGAAGCTGAAAAGATAACCGAGGCTAAGAAAGCGGCGCCCAAGAAAACCGAGGACAAGAAAAAAGCACCCGAGAAAGCGGAGGCCAAAAAGGCTGCCGCTAAAAAAACGGAAGCGGCGAAACCCAAAGCCCAAAAAGCCGCAGCCAAGAAAGCTGAACCAAAAGAAAAGGACAAAGAAGCGTAATAAGTTGGAAATGACATAAAGGACGCACAGATCTAAAATATTAAGATGCTCCAGTCCTTTATTTTAGGCAATTTAGGCATTTATTGGTCTCTTTAAGATATAAATCACTTTGCGAGAAGAATATTAAATTTCAAATCCAGTATATTTGAGGTGTAAATCATGGCTCATAAAAAAGCAGGCGGTAGTTCAAAAAACGGCCGTGACAGCAACGCACAGCGCCGCGGTGTTAAACGCTTTGGCGGACAAAAGGTAAGGGCCGGTAATATTTTGGTGCGACAACTGGGTACAAAAATTCATCCCGGTATAAATGTTGGTATGGGCAAGGATTATACCCTGTTTGCAAAAGTGGATGGTATTGTCTCATTTGAAAGATTGGGACGCGCGCGCAAAAAAGTCAGTGTTTATGCAGAGTGAAATTTTTTGATGAAGCGTTCATTACCGTTCAGTCCGGAGACGGTGGCCGTGGCTGTGTGAGTTTCCGGCGCGAGAAATTTATCCCCCGGGGCGGCCCGGACGGTGGCGATGGGGGCAAGGGCGGTGATGTTATTCTAAAAAGCACATCGCATCGACGTACCTTATATCCGTTTAGATTCAAGCGCCAGTTCAAAGCTAAAAACGGCCGCCATGGCCAGGGTAAGCAGAAAAGTGGCAAAAACGGTGATGACCTGATCATCGAAATTCCCCCCGGAACCTTGATCCTCAATTCTGAAACCGATG
>CAMYNZ010000452.1 GCA_947259865.1 uncultured Desulfobacterales bacterium
ATACCGTAGCAAATCCACCACCTCATTTTGGCGGGCAATACTGGGTGTTTCTAAAACTGATCACCGACACCGGTGTCGAGGGGATCGGAGAGGTTTATGCCGTGCCGTTTCATCCACATGTTGTTCAGCAAATGGTGGCGGATGTATTTGAACGCTATGTCGTGGGGTCGGATCCCTTTAAAATTGAGAGACTCTGGCGAATCATATACTCCGCCGGATACACCCAGCGTTCGGATCTCTCCATCATGGGCGTGCTCAGTGCCATCGAGATGTCGTGCTGGGACATCATCGGCAAAGCGCTGGATAAACCTGTTTATGAATTGCTGGGCGGTCAGGTTCACGCAAAGCTAAGGTCTTATACTTACCTTTATCCAGAAAAATCGGACAAAAAGAATGTATACAGCGACCCCGACCTGGCGGCGGAAAGAGCACGAGAATACGTCAAAAAGGGATTTACAGCTGTGAAATTTGATCCTGTGGGTCCTTATTCCGCTTTTGATCCACGGCAGCTCTCGATGGAGGCGCTTGAACTTTCGGAAAAGTACGTAAAGACAGTTCGCGAAGCCGTCGGGGGGAGATGTGATCTGCTTTTCGGGACCCACGGGCAGATGACAGCTTCCAGTGCTATTCGTCTTGCAAAACGTCTGGAGAAATTTGATCCGATGTGGTATGAAGAACCCGTACCCCCGGAAAATGTTGATGAGATGGCCCGGGTCGCCCGCGCCACCAGCATTCCAATTGCCACCGGCGAGAGGCTTGCGACTAAATATGAATTCGCGAGCTTGCTGGGAAAACAGGCAGCCTCCATCCTTCAGCCGGCATTGGGGCGATCCGGCGGTATCCTTGAAGCCAAGAAGATAGCCGCCATAGCCGAAGCGCACTATGCGCAGATAGCACCGCATCTGTATTGCGGACCCATTGAAGGTGCTGCCAATATCCAGATCGACACTTGCAGCCCCAATTTTTTAATTCAGGAAAGCATAGAGACGTTTGGAGGATTTCACGCTGAGATCCTGAAAGAACCCATCCGTTGGGAAGATGGCTATATTATACCGCCGACCGCCCCCGGCCTTGGGGTTGAGCTAGATGAAAAGGTGGCGGCCGAACATCCTTACACCGGGAAAAAATTGCATCTTGAGATGCAAGACCAACCCGTCTAAAACGCCGCCGATATTTGGGCTATTCAGCAAAGGTATCAAGCGGTCTGGAGAAAATCGCAGATATGCAATATGCCAACCATCAAACTTAGGAAAGGAAGGAGGATCAAATGAATTCATTAGACCATCTGCAAATGCTATTTACAGAAGGGAAGATCACTCGACGGCAATTTTTGGCCAGGGCAGCAGCTTTGGGCTTGAGTGTGGCTGTAGCGCCGTCTTTATTGCCAAAAAAAGCTGAGGCCGCCATGCCCAAAAAAGGCGGGCATTTTAAACAGGCCATCACCGGCGGATCCACAACCGACAGCTTGGATCCGGCCACGCACACCTCCAGCTGGAACATCAATGTCGAATTGCAGCTGCGAGACACGTTGACGGAAATCAACCACAAATTTGAGCCCACACCGGCTTTGGCCGAGAGCTGGGAATCCTCTCCGGATGCCAAAAAATGGATATTCAACCTGCGCAAAGGAGTGGAGTTTCATGACGGAAAGTCATTGGATGCGGAGGATGTGATCTACACCATGAACCACCACCGGGGGGAAGAATCCAAGTCCGCTGCCAAGCCTTACCTCAAGCCGGTCCAGAGTATCAAGGCGGATGGTAAACATCGCGTGATTTTCGAACTTATCGCAGGTGTTGCCGACTTTCCATTCATTATGTCTGACTATCATCTGGCCGTGTTTAAGGCCGGTACCAAAGGTAAAGAGTTTGAAAAAGGCATTGGTACGGCCGGTTACATGCTGGAGATTTGGGAACCGGGGGTCACCGCCATCACGAAGAGAAACCCGAATTACTGGAAAGCGGGTCGGGCCCATTTCGACAAGGTGGAGACCCTTAGCATCAATGATGTCAATGCCAGGACCAATGCCATCAAGACAGGACAGATTCACTTCATGGACCGCTGCGAAAGGAAAACGGTCCACCTTATGAAAAGATCAAAAGGCATTGAGATCATGGCAACGACGGCTACCTTCCACTACACCATGCCCATGATGACTACCATGAAACCTTATGACGACAACAATGTCCGGTTGGCCCTCAAGTATGCAGCCAACCGGGAGGAAATGGTGAAAAAGATTCTGAACGGCTATGGAGAAGCCGGCAACGACCATCCCATCGCCTCGGTCAACCGCTATCATGCCAAAAACCTGAAGCAACGAACATACGATCCGGACAAGGCCAAATTCTACATGAAAAAAGCCGGCATGCTGGACCATACCTTCAATCTGCATACGGCCGAAGCGGCCTTTCAGGGTGCGGACGATTGCGCCATCCTTTTTCAAGAGCATGCCAAGAAAGCCGGTATCAAAATAAATGTGGTCCGGGAACCCAGCGACGGTTACTGGAGCAACGTCTGGACGGTGAAGGAATTCTGCATGTGCTACTGGAGCGGACGCCCGACCGAAGATCTTATGTTTTCAGTGGCTTATGCCGCCAAGGCACCCTGGAATGATACCAAATGGAACCACAAACGTTTCAATGAACTGCTCGACGCAGCCAAAGCTGAAATCGACCAAAAGAAACGTGCCCAGCTGTATGCCGAGATGCAGGACATCTGCAAAGATGAGGGCGGGACTTTGGTTCCCATGTTTGCCCAGATCGTGGAAGCGAACTCCGATAAAATTGGTCACGGCCCCATTTCTGGTCACATGGAAGCGGATGGTCAGCGAAACTCCGAAAGATGGTGGTTCGCCTAAAGTAGATACCCGGGCCCAGAGGACCCGGCACTGGTTCCTCCCTGAAAGGAAGTGTTTGTTTTATTACATCTAAATGCCTAATCCGCCTAAAAACTGGCGGACAAGAGTGAACTAAAATGAGCTAAAGTGCCTAAAATTAAGGAATTCTA
>CAMYNZ010000453.1 GCA_947259865.1 uncultured Desulfobacterales bacterium
TAAAACGTTATAAAAATAATGACGACTGCTACCCCCATAATAAAAAGGCGATAGGCCGGATATTCCAGCCCCCCAAAATGGACAGACTGGGGTAGCGGAGGGTTGACCATGAGTCCTTCAGGACCAAAGATGATGATGATCAACTGTTTGATTGCGATGGAAAGTCCCCAGGTGGCTAATATGGTATCCAAAAACCGGCGGTAAAGATGTCGAATGAAAATATATTCAACCGCCATGCCAAATAAGCCTACGACGATAGGTGACAACACCAGACCGATCCAAAATCCCAGAGCGAACTGATCCGTCATCACCACCGTATAAGCCCCTAAAAGAAAGAATTCTCCGTGGGCCATATTGATTACCCGCATTAGCCCAAAGATGATCACCAGGCCCATGGCTACCAGGATTAGAACCAGGATGTAGTTTAAGCTGTTTAGAATTTGGATGAGAAGATCCATATATAAATCTGGAACATTGGAACCCTGGAATATTGGAATAATGGGTTTTGGGATAACGGATTGATGGGTAAACGGCCATATTCAGATAATTATAGAATCAAGAAACGGTCGTTATCCATGAGAAAACCGATTACGCGTCATTCCATTATTCCATTCGCAAGGTTGTTTTCGAAGTTTGCCACAAAATGTATGCATTTATTAATTTTAGAAATTCCGACATATTGAGTTAGACTCCCATATGACAGGCGATGATTGACTCGTCCAGAAGAATATCATCTACTGTGCAGGATTGGGCCACGCGCCCTCGCTCCATAAATACGCAGCCGGCCGCAATATCCATGATCATGTCTACGTTTTGCTCAACAATCAGAATGGTCAGGCCGGTATCCGTATTGATCTTTTTTAATATATCGCTGATCTGATCAACGATTGAAGGTTGGATTCCCTCAGAAGGTTCATCCAAAAGTAATAATTTCGGCCGGCTAACCAGAGCCCGCGCGATGGCTAGCATCTGTTGTTCACCTCCGGAAAAGGATCCGGCACGCTGGTTTCGCCGTTCATAAAGAATAGGGAAAAATTCAAAAATATCTTGCGGTATATCACGCTGGTGCCTCGGATTGCGGAGGGTGCCCAACCGCAGATTATCCCAAACGGTAAAGTCACTGAAAATTTCACGTCCCTGAGGGACATAGCTGATGCCTTTGGCTGCAATCTCATGGGTGAGCAATCCCTCGATGTTTTGTTCCCCAAAAATGACATTACCCGAGTGAGGTACCAGCAGACCCATGATGGTCTTCAGCAAAGTGGTCTTTCCCATGCCGTTGCGTCCCATCAAGGCTCTAATTTCCCCTTGCTGAATAGATAGATTAACTCCCTGCAGAATAAGGCTTCCACCATAAGAAGCATGCAGATCCTCCACAATCAGCATCAGCGATGCCTCCCCAGATAGACTTCTCGTACCGCTTCATCGGCGTTGATCTCCTGGTAGTTTCCTTCTCGAAAAATGGTCCCTTTATACATCACGGTTATGCGGCTGGCGATTTCTCTTACAAAACTAATATCGTGTTCGATAACCAAGATAGAGATGCCTGTGGATTGGGAGATCTCCTGAATCAACTTGGCAGTTTGCTGAGTCTCATGAGCAGTCATCCCAGCGGTTGGCTCGTCCAAAAGCATCAGCTTGGGCTTGCTGGCCAACACCATGCCGATTTCTAGCCACTGCCTTTCTCCGTGCGCTAAATTCTTAGCAGGATCGTCGGCCTTGTCCGCCAGGCTGATGTTTGACAAGTGCTCCATAATTTTTTGGTGTGAGCTGGCGTCAAGGCGGGAACTGACCAACATGGATTGGCGCTGATTAGAGAAAAACGGCACCCGAATGTTTTCATAAACCGTCAATTGCTCAAAAATTGCTGGAATCTGAAATTTTCGTCCGATACCAAGCTTGCTGATCACATGCACGGGCTTTGAGGTGATGTCCTTATCCGAAAAAATAACTTTTCCGGATGAAGGCTTATAGTAGCCGGTGATCAAGTTAAAAAGGGTGGTTTTACCGCAGCCATTAGGGCCGATGATACACCGCAGTTCACCGTTATCTAATTTAAGATCAACATCATTGACAGCCGTCAGGCCCCCAAAATTTTTTGTGATAGCTTTGGTTTCGAGAATGGCTGCCATGCGTTTACCTTTAAAGGATAGCAAAACTGATTATTCCAGCCATGAAATCGAAGAAAAGAGGAAATGCTTTTTGAAGACTTTTGTATACAATAGACAATTCTCTATGTCAAACAAATAAACTCTTTCAACATCTCAGAGTTGTCAATGGTTGCTTTTAAAGAGCCCGATTTGGAGCAACGCTTTCTATAAATCACGTTAAGCGATAAACTACTGCCCAGCCCCGGCTTCTTTGAGTATTTCAACGACATTGGGGTAGCCGGACGCCATCATTAAGGCTGAGCTACCAACTTTATTCTTTGCATTCACGTCAGCCCCGTGAGCGATAAGGGCGTTAACAATATCGAGCTGGCCTGAGACGGCCACAAACATAAGGGCCGTGTAGCCCTCCCAATCTGATGCATCCACATCAGGATTTGCCGTTAGCAGGGTTTTTACAGTTTCGACCTTTCGATTCCTCACCGCTTCCATCAGAGCGGTCCTACTTCTGACGCTGCTTTTTGCATTTACATCTGCGCCGTGGGCTATTAAAAAATTCACCAATTCGGTATCACCTTTTCTAGCGGCCAGCATCAGGGGCGTCCAGCCAGAATACGTACCTTCCGCGTTAACATCAGCCCCTTTGGCCAGCAATGCCATCACAGCAGCCGTGTTGCCCTCGAATGCCGCCGTGACCATCTGTTCATTCAATTCGGTCGAATACAGTGCTTTCCCTATTCTGTTTGCCTTTGCAAATACAAATACGCCTATTAAATTGTAATCCTGGTCAAAGAGAAAGCTGTAGTTCATCGTACGGAGGATTCGCTTGAGACCTTGGCGAATTGAGAGATTCTCAAATTGGACGGATACCCTTTCATCTATCAGAG
>CAMYNZ010000454.1 GCA_947259865.1 uncultured Desulfobacterales bacterium
GATGAACAGCAGCGGCTTCAAATTTCACGTTTTTTCTTCTGGACTGCCTGGGTGGCCTCAACGCTTCGTCCGGGAACAGACTACTCCTACACCAACAACTGGCCGCCCGACAGAAGGGTGGGCAATATTGCCAGTAGTGAAACCTATTTCTATTCCATCGCCGGTATCCTGGCTTTATTTCTGGTTCTGGGTCTGTTTGTCTACTTGATCCATCGCTATGGCTTATGGTACGGCGAGGCCAAAGGGGTTGCGCTGTCCGAAAAGTTGATTGATATGCCCCTGACCCGCAGTCAGCTCTATGCCGCCAAATTCTTTGTGGTAGTCATTCTGCTGTTTCTGCTCCAGACGAGCTTCGGGGGTTTGCTGGCCCATTACACGATTCATCCGGGCACTTTCTGGTTCCCCTTTGTGGCCGAACTCATTTCCTACAACTGGGCCAAAACCTGGCATTTGCAATTGATGATTTTCTGGATTGCAACCACCTGGCTTGCGTCCGCCATCTACCTGGCACCCATCATCGGCGGCAAAGAACCGGCCAAACAAGGTCTGCTGGTCCAGCTGCTTTTTGTGGCCGTCCTGCTGGTGGCTGTTGGAAGTCTTACCGGGGAGGTTCTGGGTATCAAGGGACTGCTGGGCGATTGGTGGTTCTGGCTGGGCCATCAGGGCTGGGAATTTCTGGAATTGGGACGCATCTGGCAGATTCTGCTTTTTGGCGGCCTTATTTTTTGGTTGCTGGTTGTGTACCGGGCCGTCGGTAGTCATCTGAAAAGCCACAAGGATGAATTCAGCGCTTTGATCTGGTTTTACGTGTTCAGCGCCGTCCTGGTGGTGGCTTTTTTCGGTTTCGGGCTCTTTTATGGCCCGAGCACCCACCTTACCATGGCGGACTACTGGCGCTGGTTCGTGGTTCACCTCTGGGTGGAAAGCATCTTTGAGTTCTTCGGAATCGCCGTCATCGCCCTGCTGATGGTGGCCATGGGGCTGGCTTCTGCCAAGTCGGCCTTGCGGGTGGCTTACTTTACCGCCGCCTTAACCTTTATCAGCGGTATCGTTGGAACCGCCCATCACTATTACTGGTACGGCGGGGCAGCCTTCTGGGTCGGATGGGGCGCCATATTTTCGTCCATGGAGCCCGTGCCGCTGATCACACTGGTGGTTCGCGGGTTGATGGAGTACAGAGATATCCAAAAAGAAGGCCGGGAATTCAGCTACAAATGGCCCATGTATTTTCTGGTGGCTGCATCCTTCTGGAACTTTTTAGGGGCCGGCATCTTTGGTTTCCTGATCAATCTTCCCATTATCAACTTCTACGAACACGGGACTTACCTTACCATGCACCACGGCCACACGGCCATGTTCGGGACCTACGGCATGCTGTCAATTGCGCTGCTGCTTTTTTCCTGGCGCGGTCTGGTCGACAAGGCCCACTGGAAAGACGGTATCCTGAAGCTGTCGTTTTGGGGGCTTAACGGCGGGCTGTTTCTGATGGCATTTGCCACCCTGTTGCCGGTCGGGGCCATGCAAGCATGGATCTCTTTTAAAGACGGCCTCTGGTGATACCCGACTTAATTATCATCGGTTTGGGGGTACTGCCCCTGGCATATTTTCTGATCACCACATACCCCCACTTGAAGGCGGCCGAAATCAAGGATGGTGAATCGGTTTGGGATCGCCTCGGTATCGAACTGTAGGTAAATTCTACACCGATTCTCTAAACAGGGGGCCGAACTTTCGAGTTCTGCTCCCTTTCCTTCCGTTCAGGATTATCGTTATCGTATATATTGACTCCCATCCCAATCATTTAGAAGTGGTTTCAAAAACCCGTCTAGGGCTTGATAGCTGTGTTGCCCCGCTTGAAAGCGGGCCTTCGCCATCTGATTTCCATGACAATAAAGCTCAGCAGATCATCAAAGGCCGGGCGGGCGGACTTGTCATATGGCAAAGGTGCTTTATGTTTTGAAATAAAAAAATCATCGCTTAGTTTAGACCGCAAACTTGAGGTAAAAAAAGACCCGGGAATGTTTTGTTAATCCATGATATAACAAAATATGCTTAGCGACAGCCCGTCAGATGAGAAAGAAAGATGAAAATAATCCAAAAAATGGTGGTGTTCTGGTTGAGCGGGATGGTGTTGTGCCTTTTACCCTTTTTTTCTTCCCTCCAGGCCCAGGACAAACCCAAAGGACCGCCGCCGGCAAAGGTTGTGGTCGCAGCAGTAAGCAGCGGTGAGGTCGCACCCCAGAGTGAATTTATCGGCACGATTTTTTATCAGGAAATGTCGGATGTAGCCTCCGAAGTAAACGGTTTGGTCCAGGAGGTGCGATTTGAGGAAGGCCAGCGAGTCAACCATCGACAAATCCTGGTAAAATTGAGTTCGGATATTCTTGAAAAAAGAATTCGAGCCACGGTGGCAACCCATGAACAGGTTTTAGCCGAACTCCAAGAAGCGGGCATAGACTTTCAACGAAAAGAGAAGCTATTCAAAAATCAATCCATTTCCGAACAAACTTATGACGAAAATCGTTTCAAGGTTAAGCGCCTTGAAAAGCGAACAGAATCACTTCAGGCAGAAGTAGAACGCCTGGAATTGGAGCTAAAAAAATCCCTTATTCGAGCACCTTTCAACGGTCTGGTGGTCAAACGGCATGTGGATAGGGGCGAGTGGATTTCTGAGGGGGATCCGGTAGCGATGATTGCCAAGGATGATGTGGTGGACATAATCGTGGATCTGCCGGAACGGCTTATCCGTGAGGTTAAGATCGGCGTAAATGTTAAGGTGACCGTCGGGGAACAAAAACTGAACGGAAAAATCATAACCGTTGTACCCAAAGGTGATGTCGCAACACGAACGTTCCCCGTAAAAATAAGAATGCCTAACACCCTGTCACTTATTGAGGGTATGACGGCCAGGGTCAGACTGCCAACCGGAAAAGCGGTAAAAACCCTGATGGTCCCGAGGGATGCCGTAATTCCGGTGTTCGGCAGGACCGTCGTGTTTGCGGTCATCGATTCAAAAGCACGCATGATACCGGTCGACATAATCGGCTACGCGGGTTTGACGATGGGGGTTGCGGCCCAGGGTCTGAAGGACGGCATGCTGGTGGTCGTCAAAGGCAATGAACGACTGCGGGACGGACAAATGGTTTTAGTAGACATACGAGGATAATGGATGGATATTGTCAGGTTTTCAATCGAAAAGCCGGTTACCGTAATCGTGGCAATTATTTTGGTGGTTCTTTTCGGACTGATCGGATTGATGAGCCTGCCCTATCAGCTGAGCCCTAGCGTTATTGAACCTGATATCACCGTTACGACCCGCTGGCCGGGGGCAACGCCATATGAAGTAGAGCGCGAGATTATCGAAGAGCAGGAAGAAGTTCTAAAAGGAATCCCCGGTCTTAAAGAAATGGAGAGTTCTTCCTTTAACTCCCAGGGCGATATCACCCTGAAATTCAATATCGGCACTAATGTGGATGACGCCTTGCTCAGGGTATCCAACAAAATGAATGAGGTTGCCGCTTATCCTGAAAATGTTGAAAAACCCGTTATCACCGCCACCGGGGCAGCGACATCACCGGTGATATGGATGGTCCTTAAAGTAAGGGATGACAACGCCAATTCTACCTACACCTACCGCACCTTTTTTGAAAACAACGTCAGACAGTATCTGGAGCGCATTGAAGGCGTGGCCGATCTGTTTATCGGTGGCGGCACCGAAAAGGAGATGCATATTGTCGTCCGACCCGAAACCCTGGCGGCTTACGGGCTTACCATAACCGATCTTATCGCCATCCTGCGCGCTGAAAATATTAATGTTGCCGCCGGCACGATGGGGGTGGGCCGGCGCAACTATCGCATTCGGTCGGTGGCTGAATTCAAATCCCCGGCAGATATCGAAGGAATTGTGGTCCAGTCCACCGGACAACGGCGGATCACCGTAGCCGATATCGCCCGTGTCGGATACGGCTTTGATGAGCTGACAGCGGCCATGCTGCACATGGGAAAGGAAGGCATCGCCATCGGCGTCAAACCGGAACCGGATGCAAACATCCTCGATCTCACCGACCGGGTGGAATCAGCGGTAAAGTGGTTGAACGCCGGCAAACTTAAAGACGCGGGCGTATTTCTCGATTGGGCCTATGACCAGCGTCCTTACATTCGAGGAGCCATATCGCTTGTACAGCGCAACATTTTTATCGGTGGAACCATGGCGGCGATTGTGCTGTTTATATTTCTGGGGAGTTTTTCATCCACCTTAGTGGTTATCTCGGCCATACCGATCAGCATCATCGGAACATTTATTGTTATGAGTGCCCTGGGAAGAAATCTCAATGTCGTCAGCCTGGCCGGTATCGCCTTTGCCGTGGGTATGCTCATTGACAGCGCCATTGTGGTACTTGAAAATATCGACCGCCACCGGAAAATGGGCAAAACCGCATTTAAGGCCGCCCACGACGGTGCCTCAGAGGTTTGGGGGGCGATCCTGGCCTCGGCCTTGACAACGGTGGCGGTAT
>CAMYNZ010000455.1 GCA_947259865.1 uncultured Desulfobacterales bacterium
CTACGACCCCTTATGCATGAGTTTGCACGATGCAGTCGCTGATGATTTATGCAGCGACCTCGTCAAAAAACTCCCCGACCCCTCATTTATTTAAGAACTCTTCGAGAGATCTCTTCAGATTTATCATACTTTGGCGTATTTCGGACTTCCTTGGCGCCGGTTCTTTGAGCCAGGCCAGAAGCGGTTTCTTATCCGGAACTCTGGTTGCTTCGATCAGTTTGCGGATTATTATTCTGTGTTTGCCGGCGTAAACATGAATAGATGGCATAAACGGAAAAAATCGGGCTTTACGTATTTTGGTGATATCACCTTTCTGCAAAAAAAACCGATCCACCGGACTTCCCACGGTAATACCGTCAGAGGTGACATCCACGTAATAACCCTCCCTGCTCCTTTTGGCCATAAAGAAGACAAGTCCGATCCAGGTGGGAATCAGAAGAAAAAGCAGAATCCCGATTACTTCTAAAGCCATCCCGATAAAGAATACCGAAACCTCTATTAAAAGCTTCAGAGCCGTAGGCGCCTGGAATGTGGTATCCCGGGTAACCTCGATGAATCCCGGTGCCAGCTGGATGAAGCCGGCTGCCAGAACAAGCAGTTGAACACCAAGGACAAAGACAACTCCCAGCCTGGCATATCTGCGGCGTGAAAAGAAAAAGCTTCTGCCCTGGGGCGCTTCCTTCCACCTGGGACCGCGAAATGCTGAAATTATATAATACCCCAGGCCTTCAAACAGGGTGTACATGATCGGCACAACCACCAGGGTGAAAACGGTGGCGAAACCAATGCCAAAAAGGCACAACCACCAGGGTTAAAACGGTGGCGAAACCAATGCCAAAAATCAGCACCACCCCCAGACCTTCCCAGAGTTTGTCTGTTATGGTCAGGGTCAGGATTCCACCGATGGTTGAAAGGGTTGTCGAAATGATCGGTCTGAGACGCTGTTGGCCGGCGGCAACTATTGAATCGAACATGTTGAGACCGGTTTTACGCACACGGTTAATGCAATCCACCAGTACGATAGAGTCGTTGACCACTATTCCGCTTAACCCCACCAGACCGATAAAACTCATTATGGTAAAATCGTTTCCCGTAACAAGCAGACCCACCATGGCACCCACAATCGAAAGGGGAAGTGCGGTGAGTATGGCAAAGGGCTGGGCAATGGAATTGAACTGCGATACCAGCAGTGTTAATATGAGAAGAAAAGCCACGAGATAAGCCAGTTTCAGGCTGGCAAACGACTCTTCGGTTTCTTCGAATTCACCTGAATAATCGAATTCATAACCGGCAGGAATTTCTATTTTTTCCAGTTTTGCTTTTAGTTCCTTGGTTATCTCGACGGCGGATCGGCCCTGGTTGTTTGCAGTGATTCTTACAATCCGCCGCCTGTCAGAATGTCGGATGTTGTTCAGGCCCTTGCCCTGGCTGAAGCTTGCAAAGGCCGACAAGGGAACGAGTTCACCTGAATCCGATCGGACCTTGATATTATCGAGCATTTCCGGACTGGTTCGTGATTCCGGAGAATAGCGTACCTTGAGATCGTATTTTTTGGATACATCCAGTTCATCTCTGAATTCACGAACATCAAGTCCTGCCGTTGCGCCTCGCAAACTCAAGGCAACGGCTTCGAGCGGCACCCCCATGGACGCCGCTCGCGGCCGGTCCACTGCGACACGCAGTTCTGGGGGTGCATCAGAAAAATCATCCTTGATATCTACTATGCCCGGGATACTTTCCATAATATCTCTGACACGGGCTGTGGCTTTTTGCAAAACAGCTATTTCCGGTCCGACGATCTTTATAATTACCGGGGCGGCCGTGGGCGGCCCCCACTGAAGAGCGCGGAATCTGACATCAGCCCCCGGGATGGTCTTAAGATAGGGTTTCAGGCGTTTTTTAATCTCATTATGAGAAGCGCGGGCATATTCCTTGCCGTCCATTAACTCCAGGATAATTTCCGCAAAATTACTTATGGTTCCCGTACCGAATGAAAACTCATAAGCGCTCTGACCCCGCTGCCCCACAGTGGAAACCACCTGAACAACTTCGGGTACGTTTTGCTTTACGATGTGTTCTACTTTCCTGGCAATGGCGTCGGTAACATCGACCTCGGTTCCACGGGGTGTCTCCACGGTGATATAAATGTAATCAAAATCCGCATCCGGAAACATATCAATCTTTACCAGCTTGAGTGCAAAGAGGCTTAAAGCCAGCAGGAGACTCAAAATAATCATGCATATCACAATAAACCGATGGTTCAGAGCCCAGGAGACACTTCTGACATAAATCTTTTTAAGGCGCCTGAGATCATCCTCCGGTCTGGCAACTTTTCCCTTTCTCATGGTCCTGTTTCATGAACCGGCTTAAAACCAGCGGATTGGCGACAAGGGCTATAATCAGCGATGCTGAAAGGGCTATCGTTACGGTCTTTGGAAGCAATCCCATATATTCGCCGGTAACACCGGTCATGAGCAGCATGGGCAAAAATGCAGCCATGGTTGTCAAAGTAGCCGATATTACAGGCATCGCAATTTCGGCAGTCCCTTCTATAACGGCAGCAATCCTGTCCTTGCCAAGCTGATAGTGGGAATATACATTTTCGACGACAATAATGGCGTTGTCCACCAGAAGGCCTATGCACAGTACCAGGGAGAAACGGACCATGTCGTTGTTAGACATGCCAAAGACCTTCAAAAAGACAAAGGTTAAAAGAAGAGATAATGGTATTGATAGTGAGGTAATAACTGAATTTCTCAATCCCATGGCGAAATAGAGAACAAGGATAACGATAATAAGACCGAATATGGCCGAATTATTCATCTGGTTGAAACTCTGCTTTATGAATTTTGCCTTGTCTGCGGTTATGGCCGTGTAAACGCCTGCAGGGAAAGACCGCTCCAGCTCTTTCAGCTTTTCACGCACTTTTAAAGAGGTGGTTAGTATATTGGCGCCGGCCCGCTTTTTGATGGCGATGGATGCCGAAGCCACGCCGTTTACCCGGGAATAGCTGATATCTTCCGCATGGCCGTCCGTTACGGTACCCACATCGCCCAGAAATACAACCCGGTCCCCTTGTCTTATCAGCGGAACCTTTGAATAATCCCCGATACTTTTTACTTCTGTCAGCGTCCTTAAAAGAAGTCTGCGGCCCTCTATATTAATCTGACCACCCGGGATATTAATATCTGACTGTTTTACGGCATTGAAAACATCGAGTATTGTCAGGCCATACTGGTTCAATCTATCCGGTTCCAGATACAGTTGTATTTCCCGAATAAGCCCACCGGCGACATCTGCTCCCAGAACCTCGGGCATAAGTTCTATTTTGTCGGCAACATCTTCGGTAAGTCTTCTGAGTTTTACCGGATCAATATCACCGACAATTGATGCGATCATGATCGGGATGTCCGAAAAACTGACTTCATTGACTTCAGGATCTTCGGCATCGTCAGGAAGATCTTTTCGGGCATCAGTTACTTTTTCCCGGACTCTCTGAAGAGATCTTTCGAGATCGGCTTCGACTTCAAAATCTATCACAACAACCGACACGCCCTCTGCTGATGTCGAACGAATTTCATCCACATCTTTTAAGTCGCTCAGGGCTTCTTCAAGGGGTATCGTAACCAGGTTTTCTATTTCAATGGGGGAGGCACCCTGATACAGGGTTACCACAATGGCTACCGGAGCCGATATCTCCGGTTCGCCTTCCTTGGGAAGAGATGAATAGGCGAAAAATCCGGCAATGATGGGCAATATTATTACAAGCAGGGTGAAGATGGGGCTGCGGTTTATAAAAAAACGAATGATATTCATGGGCGAGTGAGGTCTTATTCTGAAATTGTCACGCTTGATCCGGGCTTTAGATATTGGCCTCCGGTCACAACCAGAAGGTCGCCGGGAGCAAGGCCTTCAACTATCCTGACTAAAGAGCCTTGGATCTGTCCAAGTTTTACTTCCCGTGGCGTTGCCTTTTGGCTGTCATCTATTATAAATACTTCTTTTTTGGTCTCCCGGTATAAAACACTGCTCTGGGAAATCATGACTGCATCATGAATTACCTCTGTTGTAATGTGTACGCGCGCGGTGAGACCCGCTTTCAGGGTTATACCAGGGTTTTCCACCAGGATTTCCACATCGAATGTGTTGGTTTTCGGATCAGCTTTTATACCTACCCTGTCGACATGACCTTTGAATGAATTTCCAGGAAAGGCTTCTATCTTGACCTCAACCGGATCATCTCTGTCCAGATTCACATAATCGTGTTCATTCAAATGGATTTTAACCCGCATTGATTTCATATCCGCGACATTCATGACAGGTTCTCCGATCCCCACATTCTGACCGAATTCCACAGAGCGGGCAGTAATAAAACCTTCAAACGGAGATTTGATTTCGCATTTATTCAGACGCTCATTGCAGATACTCTTTACCGCCTGCATCTGAGATACTGCTGCCTGAGCCGATATGTATTCGGCTTCGGATTGTTCATAGGCTTCCTGTGTAATGACTTTACGCGGTAAAAGGCTTTTGTATCTGTTGAATGTGTTCTCGGCTGCATCAAGACGCGCCCGGGCTGCGGCAAGGTTTGCTTTGGCCTCGTTTAGCGCCAACCGGTAATCAACCGGCTTCAGTGAGACTAGAAGCTGCCCTTTGGCCACTTCATCTCCGACATCTGCCGTGTAGTCATGCACTATTCCCGGTACTTCAGCCGATAGGACAACTTCATGATTGGGCTCCAGTCTTCCGGTAGAATTTACAACCAGGGGCAGATCTCGGGCTTTAATCTTTTCAATACGAACCGGAACGGGCTTATTCTGCACAACCGCCTCTTTCTCGGCGGGTTTGCAGGCCGACAACAGCGTTATTCCCACACATATTCCTGTTATAATAAAATATTTTATCATCAGCTGAATTATATCCTCCTGATATCGCGTCATGCACATTTTAAAAAGGACCCCGGTTTCGACCCTGAAGACCACACCGGGCAGTTTTTTTGATGTCCCGAGTCGTGTTGGTTTGCGTTTCACAATGCACGAATTCAGGTACAAAAATCCCCAGATCCCTGATGGAGAAATGGGGGTTTTAAGTTTGATGCCATAGCAACCTCTGGTTTTAGGGTAGCGCATTACTGGTGTAAATGATTCATTATCAGAAGAGTCCTTTGGGGGTCAAGATGTTTGGTGGGCCGAGTGGAATTACAACCTTTAAAAGAAAATAACAATTTTATTGATGCACTCTAAATCACGGGG
>CAMYNZ010000456.1 GCA_947259865.1 uncultured Desulfobacterales bacterium
ATATAGGTTAGGTGCCATGATTCACAGTTTCATTCAGAAAATTTGTACATTGGCTTCTGCTATAGACGGGGTGAAAAATAACAATTGCCTAAAGTTCGAAATGAGCTAAAGTGCCTAAAGTTAGGAAATCAGGACTTTTTAATGGATTTATATATCTTATCGAAACAGTACCAATATGAGGATGTGTGATTGTGGCTTCAGGATATAAATTGATACACCGAAGGTGTACCATAACTTTAGGCACTTTAGATCACTTTAGGCACTTCGAACTCATTCCATTAAATTTAACATCAAACGTATGAACACGTGCCCAAATGTCATTGATTTAGATCTTGGTCCACAGCGCTTTCTCCTACCCATCTGATTCGGTCGGGATGGTGACCACCGGCACTGGCGAATTTTTGACAACCTTTTCGGCGACACTTCCAAAACGGAAATTACCTTTCTCTCCCCGGGTGGATAATACGACAGTGTCTACGTTTTCATTTTCGATTAGGTTTAAAATTTCCTGGGCCGGATCGCCCACGGCAACATGCTTAATGTACAACGGGCACCCCTCCAGATAATTCTCACATATTTGGTCCAGGCGTTCTTTGGCTGTATTCTCTTCCCATTTCATGATTTTGTCGACGTGCGAATGTTCAATCTCACCGTACCAGGGTTTGTGGTGCGCAATGTCTTCGATGACGTAAAGTACATGAATTTCCGTATTAAATTTTTCAGTCAGGGATTTTACATAGGGCAGTGCTTGTTTAGAACGATCGGAAAAATCCGTTGGCCATAAAATTTTCTTGATCTCCATCCCAGTACCTCCTTTGTCTGATATAACGGATCGCTGATTCTATTTTATTAGACCATAAGATAACTAACCTTCCGGTTTTGTAAAGATTTATGAAAGGATTGATCAAATAATGGCGACATATCAACAAAGATCGTTGAATGATGGAATTGCCCGGTCGGTTGCGTGATCGTAATTGTGTAATTATCCTATCATTTGAATCTTGCATTACAAACCGGGTTCAAAACACACGCTTGCAAGTGCACCGTGTGAAGCACGGATGTGCTGTTGCCCATTCGGCCTATGGCCGTAAAGGCAAGCCACCCGTTCTGAGGCAGCTTTGCATTCGTCATCCCGGCCAAGTCCTGCGACCTGTCCGGCGAAGCTTTTAGCCAAGACGGAAGCGGGCGCGAGCCGGGATCCAGAAAGTATTGATGTTCTCGGTATATCCTGGATTCCTCTTCGATTTCGCTCAGGGTGGTGAGCCTGTCGAACCACGGATCTCCGTCATCCCGGACTTGATCCGGGGGCGGAATGACGGATTTGAGGGATTATGATACAGCCTGTCTGCGGGAGGGCGTTGACTTCAAACCGCATATCCCTGCTCCAAAGTGCGGGCGGCACATTTAGCAATAATCAAACAATGCTGCAGCGGATAAACCGATGTTTAAATATGTTTTAACAATAGTAATCATTTTATTTAGCCTGAACATCTTAATCGCAGACGGCCTGGCTGTTAAAACAACATCCGACCCCCTCATCGATGGAATGCGCGCGCGAATCGAGGCTGAACGCTACAATAATCGTTTTATCTGCCGGGGTGAATTGATTTGTGGAATATCAATCATTCCAATATTCTATGAGAAAAGGGGGTTTGCGCCCGCCTGGTGCGGGAAAACCGGTGTTTTCAAAATGGCAGACTCCCTGCTCGAGGCTATACGAGAATCAAACCGAGAAGGATTGCAGCCCGGCGATTATCATTTGATGCGACTGGAAGCATTAATGGCAGACGTCAGGCAAAAGCAGTCGGATAAACAACCACTGGACAGTGATTTGCTGGTTGACCTTGATTTGCTCATGACGGATGCTTTTCTGCTGCTGGCATCGCATTTGCTGGCCGGACGTGTAAATCCTGAAACTATTCACACAGAATGGGTGGTGGCCAACCCCGAGATAGACCTGGCAGCGGTTCTTCAATCGGCACTTGAAACAAATCAGGTCAAAGCGGTTTTGAATGGACTTCGTCCGCCCCAGTTCGGTTACCGCGCACTAAAAGAGATCCTGCAGCGCTACAGGAATATAGCAAAACAGGGTGGATGGCCGGTTCTGCCCAGAAAGGCCAGCTGGCGCAGGGGCGATCACGGTGCCCGTTATTTTTTATTACGCAAACGTCTTGAGCTATCCGGTGATCTTGATCCCGCAGGAGGCGGCTATCCTTATCTGTTCGATGATGCTGTAGAAAAAGCAATCCGTAAATTCAAAAAACGCCATGGTTTGAAACCAAATGGAATCATTGATAAAAAAACGCTGGCGGCGCTGAATCTCCCCGTTGAAGAACGCATACGTCAAATCCTACTGAACCTCGAGCGCTGGCGCTGGATTCCCCATGAACTTGGCCGGCGGCATATAATCGTCAATATCGCCGACTTTAAGCTCAGCCTGGTGGAGGATAAAGAAACTGCGATGGAGATGCGGGTGGTTGTGGGCAGAGATTTCGGGAAAACACCGGTTTTCAGCAAAAACATGACCTATCTGGTTTTAAATCCTTACTGGAATATTCCGACAAAAATCGCGATTGAAGATATGCTGCCCAAAGTTAAACGCAACCCGCGTTACCTGAGCCGTCGGCAGATCAAAATATTTGAAAGCTGGAAAATAGGTGCCCGGGAATTGGATCCCGGCGCCATTGACTGGTCGAAAGTCAATGAAGATAATTTTTCCTTCAAGTTTCGCAAGGAACCGGGCCCTCGAAATGATCTCGGCCGTATTAAATTTATGCTTCCCAATAAGTTCGCTGTCTATCTTCACGATACACCCCACAAGAAGCTATTTCGGAAATCCAGCCGCGGTTTCAGCCATGGCTGCATTCGGGTCGAGAAGGCAATCGATTTAGCCGCTTACGTTCTGGGCGACGAGCCGCAATGGACCCTCACGGCGCTTTTGGAAGCCATTAAGACTTCAGAAAGGCAGGTGATCC
>CAMYNZ010000457.1 GCA_947259865.1 uncultured Desulfobacterales bacterium
TTTTACGAATTTATGCCGAATGCCAGGCTTGGACATGATTTCGGCAAAATCAGCGAAAAATTGTTCGGGTACCAAACGGCCGGTGACAGCCAAATAGTAAAACCGTGCGGCTTGCATGGCAGTGGCACCGTGGGAGATATTATGCAGTGGATCCGGTTTCCATATCGGCCCACCGCTATAGTCGCGGCCGATCCATAGGCCGCCGTTGTGTTCCGGATCGTACAGGCGGTATTTTTCCGATTGTAGAATTTCGGCCAAATTTTCAATGCCGACGCGATTGAGGACGGCCGTGGCTTTCTTGTTGGACGATTTGCGGATCATGCTGGTGAGGTCGGCGCGGGTTTTCTCGTTTAGAGGCATCTCTCCGCGCTCGATCTTGACAAACGCCCCCAGTAGGATAGCGATTTTGGGCATACTGGCAGCATACAACATGAGATCCGGATTGACGCCGGCCACCCTTGGGTGTTGCAAATCGGTGATATCCACCACGACAAACGCAGCTTTTTTATTTTCAACGACGTTCTTGTATTCGCCGCGGAATTCCTTTTTGAGTGCCGTTTCCAGGGCTTGGTGGAAGTTCTGATCAACGCTCTCCCATAACGACGGATAGGTGGTCGGGGTCTGAGCTTTTTGAGGCGGAGAATCCCGGCAGCCGATACTCAAAACTAGGAGAACAATTAGCGGTGTGGCCAATGTTAAACTAAGAAACTTATATTTTTTTCTTTTCATGGGACATTCTCTTTCAATCTTAGCAATAATATCAAAGCAATTTTTATTTGAAACTATTAGATAAAGCTGTTACCGAAGCAGGAGATTGTCAAATGTGCACGATAGGTTCGGATGTTTTAACGCTTTAAAGTAGCAAATGTTGCAAAGCATCTACTGGCTTTCTGATTTAAATAGGTGAGGATTATGAAGCAAACTGCTGACCTAAAGGTGTTCATTTCAACCAAAGAGTCTACTTGCGATGAATGCGGCGAAGACCTTGGTCGTAAAGCCTGGATAACACTGGTCAAAGACAAGGGAGCCCTATGTCTACCCTGCGCGGATCTGGATCATCTTATCTTTCTTCCATCGGGTGATGCAGCACTCACCAGACGAGCTCGCAAGCACTCGATTCTGTCTGCGATTGTATTGAAGTGGAGTGGTGCTCGAAAGCGTTATGGGCGGTGGACCCCAAAGGTTGGACCACCTGAGGGGAGAGTTAAGCTATAGCCAGAAGTTAACAATCAATCAGACATCAGGCTGCCTGGGCGAACGGATGGGGTAAGCCGTAATAAACCTCATCCGGGGTTTTGTCGTCAAGGGAAGAATGACCTCTGTCGTGATTATAGCCATTGATCCATTCGGCAAGGCCGCGTCGCAGGGCCAGGCCGCTATCAAAAGAGTGCAGGTAAAGATACTGATACTTGATGGTCCACCATAGCCGCTCAATGAAGATATTGTCCTGGCAGCGGCCACGACCATCCATGCTGATCTTAACATCGTGTTCTTTGAGTGTTCCGGTAAAGTCCTTGCTGGTAAACTGGCTGCCCTGATCGGTATTAAAAATCCCAGGCCGGCCATACCGGCTCAGGGCCTCTTGTAGCGCTTCAACACAAAAGTCCGACTCCATGGTATTGGATATTCGCCAGGACAGGATTTTGCGACTGTACCATTCCATGACAACGACCAGGTACATAAAGCCGCGGTTCATAGGAATATAGGTAATATCCGCCGCCCACACCTGGTTGGGCTGCTCAATGGCCAGATCCCTGAGTAGATAAGGATAGACTTTATGGCCGGGATGGCGGCGGGTAGTGCGCGGTTTGGGGTAGACCGCCTCGATGCCCATCAATCTCATCAGACGCTGAATGCGCTTGCGATTGACTTTGATCCCCTGACGTTTAAGTTGGCGCCGTATCGACCGGCTGCCACGGCTGGGGTCATCGGTGTAGAGCTCGTCGATTTTCCGCATTAGATCCAGATCCTCGGGCTTTATAGGCTTTGGTTTATAATAGTACGATGAGCGGCTGATACTCAGTATCTCACATTGGCGACGGATACTCGGTTCCTTGCAAATAGGTTCAATCAATCGGGCACGTTGCTTTTTGGTCAGGAGCCGAGTTTGCGTGATAAAAAATCGTTTTCAACCTTAAGTTTACCGATCTGGCGGTACAGTTCATCATTCTGGGCTTGAACCTGCTTTCTGGAATTGTAATTCTTGTCGAATATGTCGGCAGCACCTTCAAGCATTTGCCGCTTCCAGGTCGAGACCATAGTGGGGTGAATACCAAAACGACTGGCAATCTGTGCGGTGGTTTCGTCATTTTGAATCGCTGCCAGGGCAACCTTGGCTTTAAACTGCGGACTGTGCTTTTTTCTGATTTTTCCCATAGTCAGTTCCTCCTTTCAGGAGTCTGACATATAGCTTAGCACCTTGTCCAGTTTTTAGGGTCCACCGCCATGAAAGGCAAGGCTTGTTAGTTGAATCCAAGGCTTTAGAACAAGCAGAACAGGAGTGTTTAGCTGATAGCCAGGCAAGGGCACTGCGAAGAAAACGAGAAGCAATGCGGCGAGCTGAACTAGACCGTGATTATGTCAAGCGATTTGCAGCCCGTGTGAGAGATCTCTATCCGGGATGCCCTCGAAAGTCAGAGGTGGAAATCGCCGAACATGCTTGTCTTAAATTTAGCGGCCGAATCGGTCGCTCTGCAGCGGCAAAGAATCTTGATGAAGAAGCGGTTCGGCTTTCTGTCATAGCTCACATTCGTCATATTGAAACAAATTATGACGAACTTTTAGCAAGAGGTTATGATCGGTGGGAAGCACGTGAACATGTTAGGGAGTCAGTTGAAATCGTGTTGTCAAAATGGAAAGAAACATATTAAAGGTAGCTCCGACATAGTTAGCCAGCTAAATCTCAAGGCCATCCATACCTGTGATATTCAATTTTTCATTTTTCTGGATTAAACTCTGTCCCTCAACAGCTGG
>CAMYNZ010000458.1 GCA_947259865.1 uncultured Desulfobacterales bacterium
AAAATTCGTGAAATCGCGGCCGAAGGCCGCTGGGCAGATGCAGCCAAAATGGCCGATGAGAAACTCGCCAACAGCCTCCAGCCGGCGTTGAATACAGCTGCCGGGATGATGCATTTTTGTACGGCTGACTATCTGAAGGCCCAAAAAATCTTTTCCCGGGCGCTTTCCCTGGATGCCCAGGACTACCCGGCAAGATTTATGCTTTACCTGATTGATTACCTGACCGGCGATGTGCAGACAAGCCAACACCGCCAATACCTGATTAATCTGGACTGGCGATCACCGGCTGAGTTTCAGGGATATCTGACCTGGGTATTGGAAGGCCTGGTTGATGAGCAAACTGCATTGCAAAGCTGGTACAATGCACCTGAAAAGAGCTGGCTGTATTATGTGGTCAGCTTGATGCGTTCAAAGCGTGAGCAGTGGCAGCGGGCGGAGGAGCTGGCGCAGGAAGCCATTTTGTCGGCCGGCAACGATACCTGGGAATTTTTTCTTGCCAAAGCCCAGCTGGAACAATTGCAGAAAAGACGCCGGGCGATGCTTAAAACCGAAACTCAGTGGAACAAATACAAAGCGGAAATAAAGGAATTCGACAAAAAAGTTATCGCGGGGCAAAAAACCAGGGCCGAGCGCAGCGAACAGATGGTGGCGTTGTATTTGAAAATTGCAGATAATACGGCCAGCATAAAGGACAAATTGCAGGCGCTGGAGCAAACCTATGAGATGTTGCCCGGCAACCGCAGCATTCTGGCCGCGATGATATACTATAGCGCGGCCGATGAGAACTGGTCGAAATCTTTGGAATACATTGATACCCTGCTGCAAACCCAGGCCCGTCAAAATGGGCGGCGTATGGGTATCGGACTTCTTAAGGCATGTATCCTCAACTATCAGGGCCAGGATCAGAGGGCCAGTGATAGTCTGGCCGAATATGAGGATCGGATCAGAGATCCCTGGTTTCTAACTATCAGTGAATATCTCCAGGGCAAACAAACCGACAAAGCGCTGAAGGACATGGCGGGCGAAAGCCCGGAGAGGCTCATTACCGCCTATACGATTATGGGTTTCTGGGATGAAGGTGCCGGTGAGCAGAAAAAGGCGGCCAGGCATTACAAGGAAGCCATGGGATCCTTTCTGGATGACTGGCTGGAATACGATTTTGCCAGGGAGAGAATCAAGAAGTTAAAAAAACATGCAGAGTGATTGAATGCTAATTCACGAGGACGAGCAGGAGGTCGAGTACGGAACAAATCAGATTCGATTCCATGCACACGCCGTGCGCCTTTTCTTATTTTGCGCATTCCAACTTCTGAATTCCTGACACCTTAGACATTGTGTTGTTTAAAGAACTCAACTGAACTAAAATAAACTACACGACTTTTGTAATATTTTTTGAGACACAACACTGATTTAGACAGCAGTCCCCCAATAGTTAAAGGATGCCGGTTTCCATACCGGTAGATACATCGTCTCCAGCGTGCGAACCTTGAAGCCCCCCTGTTCGAGAAGCATTGGAATTGATCGATTCAAATTACAGCCGCCAGCCATTTTGGACCATAGCGGGTTGAGGCGATCCTGCCACTTTCTCACCTTCGCATCAGGGGCGGCACCATGCTCACAGAATATGAATTCCCCACCTGGTTTTAGGACCCGCCGCATATCTTTCAGGGCTTCGATGGCATTGGGTACGCTGCACAGGGTGTACGTGACCAGAATCGTATCGGCACTTCCCCTATCCAGCGGTATGCTTTCAGCCGAAGCCTGAATGAACTCTACGCCAAACGGGACCGCTGCCACGTCAGCCATCTGCCACATTGCTGCAGCGGGATCAAGGCCCCAGACGTGGTCTACCTTCTCAGGATCGTAAAACCCAAGGTTCAGGCCGGTGCCGAATCCGATTTCCAGTACATGGCCTTTTGCCAAGGGAACTACCTTTTGGCGCTGCTGTGTGAATATTTTATGGCCGCAGACAAAATTCGTGATCTTTGGCACGATATGTTTCTGGTAAAAGTTCATTATTTCCGGTAGAGCCTCAGCTTCGTGATCCAATTCTTTGTATTGTAACGGCCTGCTTCAAGAGTGCTTTTTCCCAATCGAATTAAACATAAGCATCCTAAAAATTGGTTGTCAAATTAGCTAGGTCAAAACGGTGACTTTTGTCTGCCATTCAGCGCTTTGCACTGCCTGCATGCTCAATAAAGAATAGAACAATTTGCAATCTGGAACAACTTGGGCTAACGTGTTTCTGGATTCCCGCCTGCGCGGGAATGACATTTGGAAAAGAATGTCTGTTCTCGTCATTCCCGCGAAGGCGGGAATCCGGGAATATCTTTATCGACAACTATCTTGAATTATTTAACTTTTTAACCTCGGGCAGGAGGGCGAAAAGATGGATGTTCAAAAAGCCGAACTTTTAAGGGGGTTGAGCAAGGATTGTGTTTCCGACATTCTGGACATCGCCGTACCGGAATCCTATGACGAGGGGGCCTATCTCTTTTTCAGAGGAGATCTGGCCGGGCATTTTTATTTTTTGTTAATGGGGCGGGTCAAATTGCACCTGGGTGCAACCGGCAAAGTGGTGCACCACGTGAGTCGGCCGGGTGAGATCATTGGCTGGTCCGGCCTTGTGGGACGTGAGGCTTACTCGGCCTCCGCCGAGTGCACCATGCCAACGGAGCTTCACAAAATAGAAGTCGGCAAGTTGAGAAAAATCATGGAAGAAAATCCGGTCGACGGTTTTGTATTTTTTGAAAACCTTTCGATGATACTGGGGGACCGCCTGCTGCAGAGCTACCGTCGATACGACAAGGTCTTTGTGACCAGCACCTTGGTTTAGCTTTATCCCAATTGTGTAAAAAACAATTGGGGGTCTTCTGTTATTCGTTATTAGTTAATTGAAAAAATGGATCGGAATCTATTTTAATATCGAATTATCCCGAAGCTTTCAATTGAATATGCTAGCTTTCAAGTTC
>CAMYNZ010000459.1 GCA_947259865.1 uncultured Desulfobacterales bacterium
AGCTATAATTTAAAATATGTTAACAATAAAGCGCAGCTGTTCATAACTTTTGCTTTAAAGGGGCAACCCTAAGTAATCTGCTCAACAGCAGCGTTTGAATATATAATGTTAGGTGAGCTTTACTACGCTGTCTAATGATTACTTGCAGTCCAAGTATGATGGAAATACAATCCATAAATATATTTAACTAACCGAAACAGAGGGAGAATTCATGGCTAAAGGAAGAGATACTCAAAAAACAGTTAAGAAAAAATCAGAAAAAACGTTGAAAGAAAAGCGCAAAGAGAAAAGGGAGAAAAAATCTAAAAAGGGTAAGATTTGATACTTTAATCAAATAAATTATTAGACTGATAAGACTGCCAGGACACGATGCCGATTGTGTTCAATGAAGAAAACCGGTTGTGAGCAAAGGTCAATCACACAGCAGGTCATCGCAGCCGACCGCTAAAGCGGTGACTGATTTCATGCGTTAGTCAAAATAAGGAACTATTTATGAATATTACTACTATTGTTATAGGCATAGCCGCATTACTATTCGGAATGTATACAATCTATGTGCGTTCAACCCATCCTGACAAATTTGGAAAACTTAAAGCAATGCAAGACAAATTCGGCGAGAAGCGTGGGGCATTGATCCATTTAATATTTTATTCAATCGTTCCGATCGTTTTCGGTATTATTATGCTATTCGCCGGTTTTATGGGAGTTTCTTTTTTCTGATTGAGAAAAGTTTTTATATTTAAATTCCGCTAACAAACCGCTAAAAAGGAACTCAGGCGCTCAGCTCAACCGTTAAATGCCCTTGGTTCAAATACTCTGCAAACGACGAGGTGAGTCTATGCTTATCAAAAACGCTGTCTTTAAAGTCTTTCTTATAATTCTGATGCTATTTTTCACGGCAAACAATGGCTTTGCCCAGGATGAGACAGCGGGGACGGCTGAAAAGCTGATGATCTGGCAATTAGAAGCCATCAAAAAGGGAGATTACCAGCGATTTCTTGTAAATGGAAATAAAGCGTTCAAAGAGTTGATGGACAGATTTTTATTCGATTCATTCAAGCAACAGAAAGGCAGGAAATTAACAAAAGGGTATAAGTTAGAATATTTGGACTCCATAAGAAGACTTGGTATGCGAGAGCATTTGTGGAAGATACATATCACTGGTTACAAATATGAGCTTCTGGGAAGTTTGAGTCTCTCACATGGTAAAGTGGTTGGCTTTAATCTGGATTAGGCGTTCGGCAGCTTATTCGCTGCAGTCGGACCCATTTGCTATGGAATTAAAGATCGACAACCCAGAAAAATAAAGATCTTATTAATCCCTTGATTTTTCTAGAAAATATGCTATATTTAAACTAATCAATAAAGGCCCGGCCTTAATTGGCGGGCCGGTTTCGTTCTGAGGGAAAGATCCATATGTCAAAGTGGCAACCTGCAGTTTGGAACCATGAGAATTATTTAGAAAGGAGGGTGTCACTATGGCTGATGGTATTGTAAAGTGGTTTAACAGCAGCAAGGGCTATGGTTTTATCGAGCAGGAAGACGGTCCGGATGTGTTCGTGCATCATAGCGGAATTAATGCATCCGGTTTCAAGTCGCTGTATGAAGGCGACAAGGTAACCTTTGATGTAGAGCAGGGCCAAAAAGGTCCCGCTGCCGTAAATGTAACGGTCGTCTAAACCACCAGTTCTAAATTAATAAAGGGCACTCCAGCGGATATGCGAAAGTGCCCTTTTTAATTTAAATAGCGGGTCATCCACTACAGGATGCACGACACTCATTGAATCTGGTCGATCCGGGTTGGGATATCGGGCTGACCCGAATCATAAGCCCCCAGAGGATTCGAGGACCCCGAGTGCTCTTCTACCCGCTTCAGTAACATTTCATTACCGTTTATACGCAAGTAGAATACCGGCTGTTCGGTCCAGGCCCCCAGGTTTATATATCGGATACCTTTAACCACCTTATCTTCGGCGTAGTGCGTGTGGCCGCAAACCACGGCTGCATATCCATTTTCCCCGGCATAATTCACCGCGTTCATCATTATATTTTGACGGAGAAACCGGTAAAAAGATTTCCATTTCTTGGCATATTCTGCCACATGCACTGGTTTGGCACCCAACTTCACCCGCAGGTCGTGCATCAGTTTGAAGGCCTTCATAAATATTCGGCTGCGGGGCATCACGCCGTCGAAATAGTCTCCATGGGCGAATAATACTCTTTGCTCTATAACATATCGATTTTTAAATTCTACTTTCCCGAATCCTTTAGGTATATATCCATTGTCCTGATTTCCCCGCACCCAAACCACGCTTTGCCTGAGTGAGATCTGCTCGATGAGGTTAAGGCTTTTCTGGTGATGCGGGGCTAATTTCAGATAGACATTATCGATAACATCCCCATTCAGGATAAGTTCACAATCTTGGGGGATGCTTGTGAGAAACTGCTCAAAAATCTCATTTAAAAAGTATCGGGATCCTATGTGTAAATCGCTGACAACAATTGCATTCATTATAGGGGTAATATTACTACGAACGCTGAAATATTTGAAGCAATATTTTCAGAAGTCAGCCTTAGTGAAAATTAATTAGGCAGGATGCTTTTTACGTTTGGAGGAGATGGGGATTATGGTTTGCGTTTTGGTGACCCCCTGGATGCTTCTGACGTGCTGCTGAATAAATTGACCGATCACTTCGGATTCGGAGGAAAGCCAGTCACTCTCAACGACAATTTTAGCAAGGATGTCGAAGTCTCCGGGTACAAAGTGTACCTCCTGAACTTCCCGGTGATCGAAAAGTTTTTCCAGAATCCGGTCTTCACGACGCGTTTCCACATTTATCAGCAAAAAGGCCGTTGTCATGCGCTTCATTTCCGGAATTTCAACCCCTTCCTTCTCGGCTATCTTGGCTCTGAATTTTTCCATACTTTTCGGCACGAGTTCATCCAGACCGATGCCGTACTTGCGTTTTCTG
>CAMYNZ010000460.1 GCA_947259865.1 uncultured Desulfobacterales bacterium
GGATGGATGCGCATAGATAAGTGGTACAGTGTATTTACCGGATCCGATTAGATGGGTTACGGTTGCGAGTTACGTGTTTCGGGTTGCGGGTTGAAAAGATGAACGCGCAACACGTAACGCGTAACCCGTAACAAATCCTTTGGCCAAGACTCCACCATTCCAATACTCCGTCACACCGGGATACGACTAGCCTTAGCGGGCTTTAGAATACTCCAGGGAAGCCTTGATAAATTCTCTAAAGAGCGGATGGGGATCCATGGGGCGGGATTTAAATTCAGGATGAAACTGGCATCCTAAAAACCAGGGGTGATCCTTGAGTTCGATGATTTCTACGAGATCCCCCGACGGTGACATACCGCTGAAAACCAAACCGCATTCTTCCAATCGCTTGATATATTCGTTGTTAAATTCATACCTGTGGCGGTGTCTTTCTGATATGTCGGATGTTTTATAAGCTGCATATGCAAGGGAATTTTTTGCCAGGCGGCAAGGATAGGCACCCAGTCGCATGGTGGCACCTTTGTCAGAGTCTTCATCACGTTTATGAACAGTTCCGGTTTTCTCGTCATACCATTCCAGCATCAGATAAATAACCGGATGGGGTGTGTTTTTGTCAAATTCTGAACTGTTGGCCTTTTCCAGTTTGGCCACATTCCGGGCAAATTCGATCACAGCCACCTGCATACCGAGGCAAATACCAAAATAGGGAACATTGTTTTCTCTGGCGTAGTTGGCAGCACACACCTTCCCTTCTATGCCGCGGGTACCAAACCCGCCCGGCACCAGTATACCGTCAGCAGCGTCAAGATGCTGGCTGCAGGTCCCATCATCGACCTTTTCCGAGTCGACGAAAATGAGCTTAACCTGGGAGTCATTGGCGACACCACCGTGGTACAGGGCCTCGTTGAGGCTTTTATATGATTCCGTCAGATCGACATATTTTCCCACGATGGCGATATTAACCGTGTGTTTGGGTGCCTTGTATTTTTCAACAAATTTTTCCCAGTTATCCAGCTGGGGCGACCGGGTCCAGATTTGAAGCAGCTCGACAATTTTGCCATCCAGGCCTTCCTTATGAAATACCAGCGGCACTTCATATATGCAGTCGACATCTTTGGCCGTAATTACGGCATCTTCACCCACATTGCAAAACAGGGCAATTTTAGCCTTGATGTCTTTGGACAGGTATCGATCGGTGCGGCACAGGAGAATATCCGGCTGAATACCAATGCTTCTGAGCTCCTTGACACTGTGCTGGGTTGGTTTTGTTTTGACCTCACCCGCTGTTCCGATATAGGGTACAAGGGTTAGATGAATATACAGCACGTTTTCTTTACCGGCATCGGTCCGGAACTGCCGGATGGCTTCCTGGAAGGGAAGGGCTTCGATATCGCCGATGGTTCCGCCAATCTCAACGATTACCACGTCCACATCGTTGGCAACCAGTTTGATGCTTTGTTTAATCTCATCCGTAATGTGCGGAATCACCTGAACCGTGCCCCCCAGGTAATCTCCCCGTCTTTCCTTGGTGATCACGGAGTGGTATATCTTGCCGGTGGTAAAATTATTGTCCATGCCCAATTTGGCGTGGGTAAACCGCTCATAATGGCCGAGGTCTAAATCGGTTTCAGCACCATCGTCGGTGACATATACTTCTCCGTGTTGAAACGGATTCATGGTGCCGGGATCCACGTTTATATATGGATCGAGCTTTTGCAGCGTTACCCGAAGGCCACGGCTTTCTAAAAGGGCGCCGATGGCCGCCGATGCCAGGCCTTTACCCAGGGATGATAGCACCCCACCGGTAACAAATATGTATTTTGTAGTAAACGCCATGGAACTCCCCTTCTTACTCAACGATTTTCTGGAAATCTTCCAGGACCTTTTCGACTTCTTTTAATTCATTCGACTCACCCTTATCGGTTTCAATGGCGGTTGCGAGTGGATAGGTCGATTTGAGATATTTGATATCAAAAAGCCTGTTGGGAAAATGAGGGTTTACCTTGACTTCATCGACCTCAATCATACGCACCAGGTTTTCACCCTGGTAAAACTCGATACGCATCGGGTACCAGAGTTTATCTACCTGTCGCCATTCAAAAAAACGAAATTCCAACAATTCCTCGCGATTTTCTGCAGTACCTCCAAACACAATCCAGCGAAAAGGTTTAAACGTATTCTTATCTATCCATAACTGGGGTACCGTTTCATCCGGATACTGAGCCCCCACTATGTAGGCAAGCCGGCCATGAAATCGCCCCAGGCTGGAAGTATAAACATCAAGGCCGTATTTGGGCAGCCTGTCTTCTAGCAATTGTCTGGAATTATATAGAATAATGTCCTTGTAGTGGTCTAATTCGGTTTCTCGATCGGAGGTAATTTTTCCGTCAATTATCGTCACGGATCGGCCTTTTGAAAAGACGTGAATCCTTTCAGCATCCTCCGAAAATATGTCTGAACGGAATGAATGCGGAAAAATATATCTTAATTTTTCATCCAGTACAATCGCTTCCTCCTCCAAATAATCCTGATAGAGAATGAGTTTTTGAGAAACAAAAAGCTGTTCAGCGGTGCCGAGTTCTTTGCGCATCAGCTCCAGAATATGTGGACCGAGTAATACGTAAGCATTGGCCCGGGTACCGGAGCAAAAAAATATAATGAGGCCCACCAGGACGGCGGCAGACTTTTTCATTTTAGGCACCACTGGTTTTTTGAAATTATTTTTGTGCATTTTTGGGAAAATATTTTCCTTACTGCAAGTCGTCGTTTTCTGTCGTAGGTTCAAAGTTCTGGGTTCAAGGTTCAAAGTTAAAAAACAGATATTACCCTTATTTCAACCTTGAACCCTGAACCTTGAACTTTGAACCCTATACCCTGAACCTTGAGCTTTGAACTTTGAACCTTGAACTTTGAACCCTATACCTTGAACCCTGAACCCTTAAAATATTTCATCAGAAAATCTGGCAGCCT
>CAMYNZ010000461.1 GCA_947259865.1 uncultured Desulfobacterales bacterium
TATTGCAACCCAGGAAAAATCTCCTGGATTCCCGCTCCCCGCCTACGCGAGGACAAGCTTCGCGGGAATGGCGAGAGAGACCCGATGGGAGCTCATCATGCCGGTCCCGGATCAAGTCCGGGATGACGGATCCGGTATCCAGCAATCTATGGAGCACGATTTTTGTGAAGAATCGCTCCGTTTCGGTATAACTTAAAGTCATTGTTGCGGGTTTATCAGTATTTGAAATTAATCCGAAGTGGATTTTTCACGAATCAGCAACATCCCAACGATTCCCAGGCTGGCCAATATACTTAAAACTATAAAAACCGGTTTATATGAATGAAACTTATCTATCAGCAGGCCGGATAAAAGCATGGCACCCGTGCTGCCGGCATGTCCCAGTGCATTCATTGTGCTCGCGCCGGTCCCCGTTGATTCTTTGGGGAGTATGTCAAGCACCAGGGCAAAAAACAAAGTTACAATGAACTGGTCGAAGAATCCGACACATATAATCAGCGCCATTGCCAGACCCAAACGGGCGGCATTTACCAGAAAAAGGGTTGATAAGAGTATAAAGAAAAATCCTATCAATATCAGCGATTTTCTTCTACCGCCAAAGTGTACATCCGAAAGATGGCCGCCCAAAGGTCGAGAGAGGATTCCTATGGCCGGGTAAAGACTGGCTAAAAAACCGGCTTTAACCACATCCAGGCCATGAATTTCATACAGATAAGTCGGAATCCAGACCATGTTTGTATAGCTAACGTAGGTTAAACAGGCAAACGCTGCCGAGGCCAACCAGAAATCTTTATTTGAGATCGCAGCAGAAAATCTGTATTGAATTTGAGAAAATTTACCTTTTGATTCGGCTGAGCCCGGTTCTACCTTCCCCAGGCCGAATCTGCCGGGGGTGTCCCTTACCACCCACCAGTAGATGAACAATACAATCAGCAGAATTAGCGGTGACACCCGAAAGGCGGCTCGCCACCCCAGGTGGGTGCCGATGTAACCGGCCAGCCAATACGCAAGAATAGTGAAAATAGATACTGACGTGGCGTAGACCCCTATTACCCGGCCTCTTTCAGACCCCGGAAACCAGTTATCAAGGAGTTTGATACTGGGCCCCCAACCCGAACCCTGACCGAAACCATTAAGGCTCTGAGCGCCTAACAAATGGATGACACCATTCCCGGCGCTGAAAATAAAATTGGCCAGGGCGGAAATAATACCACCGAAGGTAACGATTCTGCGGGGACCCAGGGTATCACTCAGATATCCCCAAAGGAATTGGGAAGTGGCATAAAAGAAGAAAAAAGCGGCGCTGATGAGCCCGATGCGTGTATGGGAGATTCCCAGATCCTTTATAATCAGGGGAATAACCGGTGCCAGGTTGAGCTTGTTCAGATAAAAACAGCCATAGGCCGACCAAATCAGGACCAAAACGGTGTAACGCGGCTGCCACCCGCTGTTAGCAGGGATCGGTTGGTTCATAACCATATAACATTATTTCATATTTTTTGAATTACACTTCCGTTATAAATGGCGACAGCTGGCTTAAACTGGTTTCAAAACATTTAGATCTTGTTTGATGGCAAGGCGTGAGGAGGAGAAATGGCGCAGCGTACATTTAGTACGTGAGCATATTTCGACGACGAGCAACACAGCCATCGAGCAAGAGATGAGGGTTTTGAAATCAGTTCTAATACTTTTTGCCGGCTTCAACCTCCTCAATGGTTTCATCCAGAATATCAACAGCGCGGTCCATTTCTTTACGGGTGATGACCAGGGCCGGCCGCAAAGTTATCACGTTGCCCTCGATGGTTTTGAAAGCCAGGCCTTTTTCCATGCATTTGTACATAATTATTTCGGCCGCATCCACGGCCCTTTCTTTGGTTTTGGGATCAGTAACCAGATCAAGACCGATGTGTAATCCCAGACCGGCGACGTTACCAATCAAAGGATGCCTCTCTCTCAGTTCATTTAACCTGTTAAGCGTGTGTGCGCCCAGTTGGGCTGCGTGTTCATGAAGTTTATTTTTCTGGATATATTCGATTTCGGCCAGAGCGGCGGCCGCACACAAAGCGTTTTTTTCATGGGTATAATGACCGATGGACCGGTGCTGGCAGACGTTGTATTTTTCGTGGGTGACAATGCCCGCAAAGGGCAGCAAACCGCCACCCAGGGATTTACCCAGCACCAAAATATCCGGTGTGATAAAATGCTCGCTGGCAAACATTTTCCCCGTGCGGCCGAAACCCTCGATGATTTCGTCAAATATCAGCAGGGCACCGTATTGGTCACACAATCCCTTGACACCTTCCCAGTAGGACTTGGAGGGAACCACCGGGGTGGCCGAAATCGGTTCGCCGATGATAGCCGCCATTTCAGGCTCCCTTTTTAAAACCAGCTCAATCTGACGGAGACATTCAGCATCCACATCCGCTTCAGAATCAAATCCCCAGGGATTGCGATAGTAGTTGGGGAATTCAACCCGAATGGCGCCCGGAACCATAGGGCCTGCGCCACCGCTGAAATGCTCTTCACCGCCAACACTGGCAGCAGCCAATCCGGCACCATGAAAAGCGTCCCAGAACGAGATCGTTTTGAATCGACCGGTGACCTGTTTTGCCAGCATCAGGGCCATTTCAATGGCTTCCGAACCTCCCGGACAAAAAAGAGAACGGCAAAGCCCCTCCGGGGTGATTGCAGCCAGCTTTTTGGCCAGCCGGACGGCGGGCATATTCGTATATCTGCGCGGACAAAATGAAAGGCCTTCATCCAGTTGTCTTTTTACCGCTTCAACAACGGCCGGGTTGTTAAACCCGGCGTTATGAACCCCGTTGCCGTGCATATCTATATATTTATTCCCCTCCAGATCCTGGAGATAGACGCCTTCGGCCCTGGCGAGAACATTTAAAACCGGCGTTGAAAGACTCTGGTGCAAAAAATATTTCGCATCTTCATCAAACCAGGTTC
>CAMYNZ010000462.1 GCA_947259865.1 uncultured Desulfobacterales bacterium
GTGCTGCGTTGCGGGATGTCTCAAAATGCTCACATACTACCGTGTATGCTCCGCTTTTAAGCCATCCCGCGCCTTGCCCTGAATCCCTAGCCACTATATTTGAGATAGGTTCTAGTGTTATCTCCCAGAAATCACCTTAAAAGGTCTGCGGAATGGAAGGTATTTGCCCACTCTGGTGATCATTTTTGGGGACGACAGCTGAAGCAAGTGCCCTGCTACAGCTGGCATCTCTGTCCCAAAAGCTCAATAGCGCTCGCAAAAACCTTTCAAACCGTGTGCTGAATTTTATAACTTATTTGTGAGACACAACTCTGGTTTTAATACACCGATTTCTTTGTAAAGGTCAATATTTGTTTAAAAATCGATTCTATTTCTATTTCGCGCAATAGCGCAGGATGGCCTCGCACAGGCCCGGAATGGTGTAAGATTCTGCAGTGATGTGGACATCAAAACCCAATTCGCTGGCGGTATCTGTGGTGATGGGACCAATGCTGGCAATAATTACACCTTTCAACAGGGTTTCGAATCTTTTTGACGGGATAAGGGCTTTGAAGTTTTTAACGGTGGATGAGCTGGTAAAGGTAATTATATCAATGGATTGTTCTTCAAGGTGTTCGATGAGTTGATCCGCATCATTTTCGACCGCCGCGGTGCGGTAGACAGGAATCTCATCAACTGCGGCGCCCAATTTTGTCAGTTCAACCGGAAGAATTGGCCGTGCTTCTTCGGCCCGTGGCAGCAAAATTTTGTTACCTTTGATATCCATGTTACAAAAAGCGTTTACCACCGACTCTGCCCGATAACTTTGGGGTACAATATCGCTTTTTAATCCAAAATCGAAAAGCTTCTTTTCCGTGGCCGGACCGATCGTTGCCGTGTGTAAATTGTTAAAAGCCCGGACATCCTTACCGGCGGCAAATAGCCGTTCAAAGAAAAACGCCACCCCGTTTACACTGGTAAATATCACCCAATCATAAATGGAAAGATTTTTGATGGCCCGATCCAAATGGGTGTAATCCTCCAGCGGCTCGATTTTTATGGTGGGGTATTCCAGGCACTCGGCCCCAAGCTCGGACAAAAGTTCGACCAAATCACTGGCCTGGGCCCGGGCCCGTGTGACGACAATTTTCTTCCCCAGCAGCGGGCGGTCTTCATACCATTGTAATGTTCTTCTTAGATGGACCACGTCGCCCACAATGATAATCGCCGGTGCTTTCAAACCAGCCTTTTTGACCTTAGCAACGATCGTTTCCAGAGTCCCCGAAATCGTGACCTGCCGGGATGTTGTGCCCCAACGCACCAGCGCGACGGGTGTAGCCGGTGGTTTGCCATGCACGATCAGCTGTTTTGCAATATGCGGCAGGTTTTTGACTCCCATTAAAAATACGACCGTACCCATTCCCTTGGCGATCGATGCCCAATCAATGGCGGATTCAGCTTTGTCGGGAGCTTCGTGGCCGGTTACAAAAGCAACGGTCGCGGTGTATTTTCTATGGGTCAGGGGAATACCGGCATAGGCTGGAGCGGCGATGGCAGAAGTGACGCCTGGAACAATTTCAAACGGGATGCCTTTTTTAAACAGGACTTCGGCTTCTTCACCCCCTCTGCCGAAGATAAAAGGATCGCCGCCCTTGAGCCGGGTGACCAGGGCACCGGTTTGGGCCTTCTCCACGATAAGATCGTTAATCCGTTCCTGCGCCAGGGTGTGGGCGCCTCCTTTTTTGCCCACATAAATTAATTCCGCATTTTTACGGGCGTGTTTCAAAAATATCGATGCTGCCAGATAATCATAGATAATTACATCTGATTTTTGTATGCAATCCAAGCCTTTAACTGTAATTAAGCCGGGGTCACCGGGACCCGCCCCCACCAGATATACTTTGCCTGTCATGGTTTTATAGTTCATAGGACTTCAGTTCTTCCAGAATCTTATCTGCTCCCATCGCCATCAGGCGTTCGGCAAGCACCACGGCGATATTTTCAGAGCGATGAATAGGTCCGGAATGACTATCCCTGCAAAGGGTCTTGCCATCCAAATCGGCCACCAGGCCGCTCAAGAAAAATGTATCTTTTTCAATTTTACCAAAGCCGGCAATCGGGACCTGGCAACTGCCGCCCAGACGGTTTAAATAGGCACGTTCGGCCATCACAACGGTGCGAGTTTCAGGATCATCCAGTTGGGCTAATATATCTGCCATCCTTGGATCATTTTCCCGGCATTCAATGCAAAGGGCACCCTGGCCGACTGCCGGGAGCATGATGGTTTCATCCAGATATTCGGCGATGCGGTCTTCAAGGTTGAGGCGTTTTATACCCGCAGCCGCCACCACGATGGCATCCATTTTTTGTTTATCGGAATCAAGTTTTTTCAGCCGTGTGTCAAGATTACCTCTCAAGGGTAAAATAATGATATCCGATCTGGCATGGCGAATTTGGGCTGCACGACGAAGGCTGCTGGTGCCGATACAGGCCGAGCGGGTGAGCTCGGAGAACCTTTGTCCGTGTCTTGAGATCAACACATCGTATGGGATTTCCCGTTTGGGTATTGCACCCATTGTAAGTCCGGCAGGGACCGCGGCGGGCATATCTTTCATGCTGTGGACGGCAAGGTCGATGCGACCTTCCAGCAGGGCTTCTTCAATTTCCTTGACAAAAAGTCCCTTGCCCCCGACTTTGGCAAGGGGCGCGTCAAGGATTTTATCACCTTTAGTTTTTATGACGACCAGATCGATGATGAGGGAAGGAGAAATTTTTAGTAAAGCTGACCTGACCCAGTTGGACTGCCAAAGGGCGAGTTTGCTTCCGCGTGTACCGATTGTTATGGTGCCTTTCATCATCAGTGACCGCAACTTGAACAGTTGCTGGATGCGCAACCGCTGCACGCGGATGCGGATGATGATACGGTTTGCCCGTCGCGTCCTTTGCTGACAAATCCAAATGCAGACATCAGCCG
>CAMYNZ010000463.1 GCA_947259865.1 uncultured Desulfobacterales bacterium
ATGGTCCAGGGGGTGGTGGTCCAGATCACGATAAATACTTTTTTGCCTGAAATGTCAGGTATTTCCTTGCTCAGGTCATCTTTCAGAAGGAATTTAACGAAAATCGAAGGCGAGGTTACATCATAGTATTCTATTTCTGCTTCGGCTAAAGCAGTTTGACAGGTGTTGCACCAGTAAATTGGTTTTTTGCTCCGAAAAAGGCTTCCATTCAGCGCAAATTTACCGCATTCACGGGCAATCGTGGCTTCGTATGCATAGTTCATTGTCAGATACGGATCATCCCACTCACCCATAACTCCCAGCCGTTTAAACTCATCACGCTGAATATCAATAAACTTATCGGCATAAGCACGGCATAACCTGCGGACTTGCGCCAGGGTTAGATCTTTCTTTTTTTGTCCGAGTTCTTTATCAACGTTATGTTCAATGGGCAATCCATGACAGTCCCATCCGGGAACATACACGGAATCTAAGTTCATCATCTGCCGGGAACGTACGATTATGTCCTTTAAAATTTTGTTGAGAGCGGTACCGATATGAATATAACCATTGGCATACGGCGGGCCGTCGTGCAGGATAAAAAGTTTTCGGCCTTTGGAGGCTTTTCTTATTTTTTCATGCAGTCGATTTTCTTCCCAGGTTTTGAGTTGCTCGGGCTCACGTTTGGCCAGATTGGCCTTCATCGGAAACGATGTTTTGGGAAGGTTAAGCGTTTTTTTATAATCCATTGATTCCTCCAAAATCGGGTATTTACGTAAATCAGGAATTCTTAATCATTTATCCTTTTTGTGTCAAGGAATAGATTGTGAAGGTGTGGGGATGGTGCTGGTGCGTTTATAGTAATACTTATTAAGAGAAATATACGCCGGTTCAGTTTTCAGCGGGCGTCATAACCATGGAACCAACGGCGAGATAGGTGTATTTTTTTGTAACTAAATCGACAAAATCCGGTATCATCCGCCGTCCATCCATTATCAGGTAGGGTGGTTTAACCAACTCTTCTATCGTGCGGGATAAACCGCGAAACTCCTCCCAATCAGTAGATATGAAAAGCGCATCGGATCCTTTTATGGCCTCTTTGGCGGATTCTAGATAGTGGATCTTTTCAAAAAGAATGTTTTTAGTAGGATCAAATACGTCACCGGCAGTTTCATTGGCCACGGGATCGTAGGCTTGAATTTTTGAAACCCCCTTGCCCAACAGTGACTCAATCACCTTGATTGAGGAGGCATCTCGCATATCGTTGGTGTGCTTTTTAAAAGCCAGACCCAGAACGGCGACGGTTTTATTGTTAAATTTGAAACTGGCTTCTGTAATTGCCCGATCTATCAGATAAACTTTCTGATACTCGTTTACCTCATAGGAGGCTTCCAGCATTTTGGTGCTTACATTCTGACGCCGAAGCTGGTAAATCAGGGAAGCAATATCTTTACCAAAGCAGCTGCCGCCGGCCCCGTTGCTGACAAAAGAACCCCAGGTGCTGATTCTCTCATCGGCAGTAACACCCAGTCGCAGATCGTCGATAATGATGTTGGGCAATTTTTCACCGATTTTTGCACCCACCCCATTCCAGAAAGAAATATAGGTCAATAGCATCGTATTGGCGACATACTTTATCGCCTCGGCGGTTTCCGGCGTGGTCTCGATATATTTTATTCTCACATGGTGAACAAATTGGGAGTAGACTCTGCGCAGTATATTAAAATCTTGCTCCTCATCCGCCCCGACCACCACACGGTCGGGTCGTCGGGCCTGGGGAACGGCAGATCCTTCCGCTAAAAACTCCGGGTTGGAGGCAACGCCAAAATTAGAGACGCCTTGCGCATTCATGATGGTCTGAAGGTGCCGGGCCGTTCCAATAGGTACGGTACTCTTGTTGACGAAAATAATCCGGCGCTGATCTTTGCGCTTTGCAGACAACTGGGCCAAATGTTGTGCCGCCGCGTCATAAAAAGTGAGGTTTGTGGAACCGTCCAGATTGGGTGGTGTGGGCAGGCACATAAACACTGCATCAGCACCCTCTATGATCGACTCCAGATCGGTGGAGAAGAAAAGGTATCTGCCGAGAGTTTCTCTGATAATGTTAGCCAGACCCGGTTCATTGACATATTTTTCAATCTCTTCGGCCTGGCCGGTCGAAAAGGCCTCAATCTTATCGATGTCTCTGTCGTAGGCATATACCTCATGACCATACTCAGAACAAACGGCTGCATGCACAAGCCCGACATAACCGGTACCCAGAACAATTATTTTCATAACACCCTCATATCAGGTTTTTATCTCAGCGGCGAAAAGATCTGTTCGGTATCACTATATTTGGCTAATCATACAAGCCCAGGCCCTTGAGCGCTTTATGAATTCCAAGTGTTTTAACTCTCAATCTTAAAAATTCTGAAATTGTCGGTTGATAGGTCTTTACCTTTAGATACATTTTAGCTTCGTTGGGGGTACGTTTACCTTTTTTGTTATTGCAGGGCTTGCAGGCGGCCACACAGTTTTCAAAACTGGCCTCCCCGCCCCTTGATTTGGGCACAATATGATCGATTGTTAATCGCTCGGTTTTCACACCGCAGTATGCGCAACGATACCCGTCCCTTACAAACAGGTTCTTTTTGCTGAATGGAACCCTTGTCCGGTATATGGTCCTGATAAACTTGATGAGTTTCATGACGGCGGGGATTTTCATTATCATTCCTTCCCCTGTTCGGACGATTTTTTCTGAATACTTCAAGACCTCAACTTTTTGTTTAGTCAGCAGGCACATCGCCCGCTTCCAATCTACAACATTCAAAAAAGAATAGTCTGCATTCAGCAAAACGCACGATGTCATCTTATCCCCCTTAACTCTAAATACATACTGAACAATGCGGTTTCCCTGAAGCCGAGTTATCGGCTAATATCGGTATCTTATACAAGAGTATCGCCAAAATGACTCACGCGGACCAAAATGCTGCTGGTTTGCACGACTCAGTCAGAATATGATATCATAATTCAATCGATGAAGGGAATGTAATAATGATCAGCCATGTGGTTTTAATGAAATTTAATCCAGATGTCGAAGATTCTGATATTAAAGATCTAGAAGACGGTTTGAATGCGCTTCCCGATGCCATTGCTGAGATCCATGCCTATGAATTCGGCCGGGATGTGGTCCGCTCTGAAAGATCATATGACTTCGCCCTGGTTTCCTTATTTGCCAACCTGCCGGCTTTAAAACGTTACCAGGATCATCCGGATCACCTGATAGTCTTGGAGAAGTTAAAAAATTTGTGTCAAAACATCATCACCGCCGATTTCGAGGTGTCGCTGCGAGTTGACCCAACTGATTCGATATCATTATCAGAAATTCCAAACTTGTGATTTGGGGCAGCTAAGGCACGGGGGCATAAATTATTTTCCCAAATTAAGGCCATTTAGGAAGCCAATGACCACCTTAAATTTTCAATACACGTTTACCCTGAAAGACAGCGACCAGGAAGTATTTGATATAAAGTTGGATGAAAAAACATTAATATTAAGGGAACCGGTCACACAAAATCCGCCACGCTGGGCCCGCCTCGAATTCCAACAATGCCCGCACTGTCCGTTCACCGCAGACATTTATCAGCACTGTCCTTTAGCCGTCAATCTGGTTAGTATTGTCAAACGGTTCGATCGCTTCATATCGTATGACCAGATTCAGGTGGATGTAATCACCGCCGAAAGGCTAATTTCTCGGAACACCTCGGCCCAGGAAGGCCTTAGTTCATTGATGGGCTTGCTGATCGCCACCAGCAAGTGCCCCTTTACGGATTTTTTAAAACCGATGGCCCGCTTCCATCTTCCTTTTGCCAACGAGCAGGAAACCGTTTGGCGGGCGACCGCCACTTATTTAATGGCCCAATGTTTTTTGATCCTTAACGGTGACCGTGACGAGCTGGATTTAGAGGGATTGACAAAAATTTATAATGACATCGAAAAGCTCAACGCCGCAATAGTTGGACGCCTGCGTGCCGCCGGAAAAGAAGACTCCACCGTAAACGCCCTGGTTCATCTGGATATCTTCGCTAAACTTCTAACGCCGGGCCTTGAAGAATCGTTGAACAGTCTTAAACACCTTATTCGACCATTCTTAACCACCCACAAAAATTGCAGATAACTTTCCATTTATTCCAGTTCTGGCTATTCCAGCCGACTTTCTCCGTCCTGCGTCTGCGGGACTGAAAAGGCCTGGGTGGCTACCTGAGCCAAGTCGGCCATTCCACTATTCCAAGTTTTCATGGGCCCTTTTGTCCGAAGATCCATCAGCTATGAACGCTCATGCCCGACCGAATATTATTTTAGGACTGCTGTAGCCTCACCGGTCCTGTAATGGCGCGGCAAAAGCACAGAATTATTAGCGCAACCAGCCATATTCCTTTAATTACCGGGAGTTTAAATTCTTAATTGCTTGACTCAAAATAGGTATTTTTATATACTATTAAAAAACCGTCCCTTTAATTTGTTTAGAGTTTCTCTATCCGCTCGCATTTCGCTCAACCAGGGTAAAGTAAAAACCCGAGGTATGCAGTCAAATGTCCAAGCTCGTATTTTCAGTAATCATCTGCACGCTTTTAAGTATATATACGGTTTCATACCCCGACACGGTCTCAGCAGCTCCCCGTTTCACCGATAACGACGATGGAACTATAACAGATAACAAGTTGGGGCTAATGTGGGCCAAAGCAGATAACCAGGAGGATATTGATTGGCAGCGAGCCGAAGCCTGGACCAAAAATAAATTTGCCAAATCCATAAAATCAAAATACAAAGACTGGCGCCTGCCCCGCGGACTGCGGTATGGTCGTTAAAATCGTCCCCAACATTAAAATAAGCTGTATACTATTGTGGTCCTCAGAAACAGCCCTGGGGGCACACCTGGCATTCAATTTCAATATCGGAGATTCTTTTACCATACCAGCCTATGATATAAGCGGATGCCGGGCACTCCCCGTGCGTGCTCTGAAATGAAGCTTCCCGCAGTCCGCCCCAGTCCTTTGGCGGATTTATTCGCCAAAGTTCTATGGCGGATTTATTCGCCAAAGTTCTATGGCGGATTTATTCGCCGTAGTTCTATGGCGAACAGGGTATTGAGGCGCAGGCGAATAAATAGGCTGTAAGGCACGAATCTCCAAAGACCTGAGAATTAAGCTATGAAATATATGGTCAAACATAGTGAACAAGGCTATCAGGTGTATGAAACGGATGGCGCTTCCGAAATCTTGATTGCAACTTTCCATAAAGGTCCCAAAACCCGCACGGGCGAGAAATCACAGGCGCAATTAAGGGCAGAGGAGTACTGTGACGTTCTCAATCAGAAGGATATCGGTGACGATTTTATTCTGGATGTCGAAGACGATCACTGAATGCGGTTTCAAGACCTCTACCATCCCACCGATTTGACTTTTTTCCAATCCGCCATAACTTTGTATCAATGTAAAATTGGTACCGCCGCACTCCAAAACCAGAGGCTATATATGCTGAAATACATAATATGGATCCATATTTTCCTGGGTCTAATTCTGGCCCCGATATCAGGTCCTGCCCAGGCAGCTGATATCGCTCCGATGATAACAAAAGAAGCATTGTTAGAAATGCTGGCAAATGATGATCTTATTATCCTTGATGTTCGCGCCCACCCGGACTGGATGTCCAATGAATTCAGGATCAAAAACGCGTTGCGAGTCGATCCGGATGATTTCGAATCATGGGGCAATTTGTTTCCAAAAAACAAGTTGCTTGTTTTATACTGAGCTTGACCCAATGAATCTACCAGTGCCCGTTGGGCATTAAAGCTTATCAACAACGGATACCGTAGCGTGTTCGTGCTCAGGGGCGGTTGGAACGAATGGCTGGAAGCTAATTTCCCGATCGAAAAAAAGTAAGGCTTGGCTAAAATAAGGAACCTCTGGTTTATGTTGCTCAAACTTTTTCTGGCGTTCACCCTGATACCGATCATCGAACTCTACCTGCTCATCGAAGTCGGAACAATCATTGGAGCCCTCCATACGGTGCTTATAGTTATAGCTACCGGTTTTGCCGGCGCCTGGCTGGCCCGCTTGCAGGGCATGCAGACCATGATTCGCGTCCGGTCCAGCCTGCAACAGGGAACAATGCCTGCCGAAGAACTTATTGACGCCCTCTTAATATTTATGGCCGGGATTGTACTGCTCACACCGGGTTTTGTTACCGATGCAGCCGGATTGCTCCTTTTGATTCCCAAGACGCGTGGTTACTTTAAACGTTTTCTGAGATATAAATTCGATCGCTGGATTCAAAATCAGAACATCCGTATCCAGTGAAAATACTAGAAGCGGTTATAAAATCCCATCTAAGGCTCAATAGCCCGCCCGTCTCGCCTGGGCGGCTCGCGTTGGCGGGCAGACCACCTTGCAAAAGGCTCGGCTGAGCTCGTCGCAGGCCTCTTAAAAATGCTCACATGCTAAAAGGTTGGGCCCGTTGACCCGTTAGTCCGTTTGCCGGTGGAACCGTAAAAACTGATAACATTCCGTTTTGGACGGGCTAAATCCCGCTGATAACGGGACAAACCGGTTAACCGTATTTTGCGCCGTTTCCATAAACGTAATCTTTACGATAGAGATAGCTTCTTGATTATAAACTGTGAATATAGCTATGGCTGCTGATTCAAAAACTGACTATTCGATACTGGATCGACCCGAGATATTGATGTTCTTGTTTCATCCCCGACCCGAATCCAATGGGACTGCAGGAATCTCTTCTGCCCAGGATATGATGATAGCCGTTGAACCGGGCGTGGATATTGGCGCACGATTTCACATGGCGGCAAAGACCGGCGTTAATATGATATTCTTCCACGGAAACGGTGAAATTGTTTCCGACTATGATGAACTGGGACCCGTTTATAACCAAATGGGGGTCAACTTTTTAGCGATAGATTACAGGGGTTACGGACGCTCAACCGGTCAGCCGACAGTGAGCGCCATGATGCAAGATTGCCATGTAATCTTTGCATTTATCAAAGAGTGGTTAATAACCCGCAAATATACCGGACCTTTAGTTGTGATGGGGCGTTCTTTGGGCAGCGCCTCCGCACTTGAACTGGTCCAACATTACAAAAACGAGATTGACGGATTGGTGATTGAAAGCGGGTTCGCTCATGTCACGCCGCTGTTAAAACTCCTGGGGATCGATACCGATGTTCTTGGATTCAAAGAAGAAACCGGATTTCGTAACATCGACAAAATTCGTGAATTTGATAAACCGACCTTGATTATACATGCGGAGCTGGACCACATCATTGCTTACTCGGAAGGAGAAGCCCTGTACCATGCGTGCGCGGCTCCCGATAAGGCCTTGCTTAAAATCCCGGGGGCAAATCACAATGACATCTTCATGCGCGGCTTCGCGGAATATATGGCAGGCGTAAAAGCGCTGGCAAGAAAGCTCATATAGAGCAAAAGACGAGGGGGTTACAATTTTTGGCCCGCCAGAAATTTTAAATACTCACCTCTTCTGAGCAGACTTGGAAGGTCTTTTTCCCTGTTTTTTAAAACGTGTTTCAGATACTCCATATTCTTTTGGATCGCCTCGGCATATAAATCGCGGTCTGCGTTCCAGCGTTTCTTAAAATGAGGACGTGCGAAATGGTTTACACCCCCGAGATCCCTGGCAAACGATTTAAGGGTGGCGGCATAAAAATCCTGTGATTTTTCA
>CAMYNZ010000464.1 GCA_947259865.1 uncultured Desulfobacterales bacterium
AAACACTTGAATCCTTGACCCCTGGAATCCTTGGACCCTCTTCTCCAACTAAATTGGAGAAGAACCTTAATTTTTTTACAGCCCCCAGGGGACGAGATGCGTCACCACCGCATGGGCCAATAGTGGATCTTATCTGACATGAAAAAATCCGGGAGACAGAATCCATGAATGATGTCTTGAGGAAGAAAAAAGCCGATAGACCATCGCTCAGTTTTTCCGACGAGCTGGCCAGAACCGTACTCAACTCCTTATCCGCCCATATTGCAATTTTAGACCAAACAGGGTTTATTCTCGAAACCAATAATGCCTGGCAAAGCTATTCAGCCAAAAGCGGTATGCCGGAGGACTTTGACTATCGGAAAATCAATTATCTTGAAGTTTGCCAGGCGACCCAGGGCAGCGACGCTGAGGATGCCCATAAGGTTGCTGAAGGCATACGGGCGGTTATCAACGGCGATATTGACGAATTCTTATACGATTATCCCTGCCATTCCGAAAATAGCCGACACTGGTACTATATGAGAGCAATCCGCATGTCCGAAGATGCGCCGATGCGGGTTGTCGTCAGCCATGAGGACATCACTGCGCTGAAACTGACCGAAGAGGCACTCAGTCAAAGTCGCGAATCGTTGAAAGAACAAAAGCAAAGCCTCGAGGAAGCCAATATCGCCTTGAAAGTGCTGCTCAAACAACGCGAGGAAGACAGGCTGGATCTTGAAAAAAAAGTTTTAGGCAATGTTAAGGACCTCGTATTGCCCTATGTCGAAAAACTGAAAAATTCTCGTCTCAAACCCAGGGAAAAAACGCTGGTGGAGATTGTTGATACCCATCTCAATGATATAATTTCGCCTTTGCTGCAACGATTTTCCAATGCCAAAATATTACTGACACCCCAGGAGATGCAGGTGGCGGCGCTTGTCAAAGACGGAAAAACCAGCAAAGAAATTGCCGACATACTGAACATTTCCGAAACCACGGTCAATTTTCATCGCAAGAACCTGCGCATAAAATTCGGTCTGAGAAACAAACAAACCAACCTGCGGTCCTATCTGTTATCTATTTCTTGATGAGGGTTTTTCCCTACCGTTAGACCCTCAAACCATTCTCATTGCTTTTTTCTCTCATCTGCATATCTTAGGAACAGTCAAGATGACGATCGTTTGACCCGACGGCTGTGACGAATTATTCGATTGATCATTCGCGATTCCCTGCGATTCTTAATGGTTTTCAGAAACGGGTGCCGGAGCACCGTAAAACAGAGTAGCAATGAATACCATAACCTCGAACAGCATTATAGATCTGATAGTTCAGCTGCGTTGGAAAAGTAACTTTGCGCATCATACCGATTGTTGTCAGGCCAGCCGGGTAAATATCTGGCGAGATATCCTGCCGAACAGTTTACTCGACTCACTGCAGAAAAAACAATCCGGCGAAAGTATCGAATTACGCGTTCAAGCCGGAAATATGATGCCTTCTTTTGATAAACACAAACTGATGAGCATCAAGAGGCATCAATTTGAACCACGAACGCTTGATATAGAGATGTCAGAACCAAGCAAGGGACGATTTTATCCAAAGGGTCTTTTAATGGGTATCGCCGGCATCTTCAAGGCCAACCTGGAGCCGTTCAGATGCGTGGCATTGAATAATGGTCGCATAACAGTGGACCTGAACCACCCGCTGGCCGGTAAGGATTTCGTGCTGTCGGCAATTGTAGGAAAAGTTGAAGCCAAAAAGTCGGAAAGGGGCGGAAGCAGTATTGACTGGATGGAGACTATGACGGACGGACCCGGGATGCAAGCCCGATGGCAAGACCATCAGACAGACTACTTTTGGGGTAACCCGTTCAGTCGGGAGGATGAACAACCGGATGCGGTTTTTTACGAAAAACCAAGGTTCACGCAACATATCGACGATACCGCCATCGAAGTAGTTCGCGGTACTTATGGTCGATTTCTGAAAGATGGTATGCGTGTTTTGGATTTAATGAGCAGCTGGCAGTCACATATTCCAACTGGACTGCGGTACGATAAAGTGGTTGGACTGGGGCTCAACGAAAATGAACTCAAAAAAAATCCGCAAATGAATGATGTTGTTGTCCACGATTTAAACGCGAATCCGGACTTACCGTTCGAGCCCGATTCCTTTGATGCCGTGGTATGTACGGTATCAGTTGAATACCTCACCGATCCTCTGGCAATTTTTCAGGAAGTCGCCAGAGTTTTGCGCCAGGACGGGTATTTTGTTTTAACCTTTTCCAACCGCTGGTTTCCACCCAAGGTTGTAAAGATATGGCAAGAAATTCACGAGTTTGAACGAATGGGGCTGGTACTCGAATACTTTATTCGATCGGAACGTTTCAAAGAACTTCAAACCTATTCCGTCAGGGGTATGCCCCGGCCCAAAGACGACAAGTATTTTCCGGATTTACGATTTTCCGACCCGATCTTTGCGGTTTGGGGTCAGAAGCTTTAACAATTGGTAATTGTATTTTTTAGATAAACAATTATAACCTACATAAGGAGGCAATCATGGATGTAAATGATTATTGTAAAGGTGTTGAGCAGGAACTTACGGCCTGGAAGGCCAAACTTTACGACGCTAATAGTAAATTGAATCAGCTTACAGGCAATCAAAGAGAACAAATTCTCGATAAACTGGGCGATCTGAATATCATCGTATCGGAGATGGAAGACCGGATCGCTCAACTACGCAACGAATGTCCCACGGAGTGGAGCCCGGTTAAAGCGGAAATGGACGACGCTCATGTTAATATGCGCAGTAAATATGAAGAGACGATGGAACTGATCGGAAAAGCTGCACCTGTATCAATACCGGGGTAAAGACTACTCTGGGGTAATGGGAGACAGTGGTAGCACCACTGTCTCCCTGATTGCTGTGAGAAGATAGCTTAACAGCAGTAGTCGTAAAAAAATTGATAGTATAGGAG
>CAMYNZ010000465.1 GCA_947259865.1 uncultured Desulfobacterales bacterium
ATACCCATCATCGGTATCGGCGGGATCATGACCTGCAACGATGCATTGGAATTTCTCATAGCCGGTGCGACCGCTGTTCAGGTGGGCACCGCCAATTTTGTCAACCCGCGCGCAACCATGGATATTCTTGAGGGCATCGAAGCCTATTTGAAACAAAACAACATCGATATGCTGGGCGATATCGTCGGCACTCTGGAGACGTAAGCAGCAAACGAACAATCAACATGATTATTAGATTGTCATACCTAACAGGGAAATGTTCATAATTGGTGCTAGTGGAGTGATGAAGTACTGGAGTGTTGGAATCACGATCTAATAAAGTAAGTGATCATGTGCCTGTTGCGAGTTGCGTGTTACGGGTTGCGAGTTAAAGAATGGAACGCGTAATCCGCAACGATTGCTTTTAGCGTTACTCCAATACTCCAATCAAGGGTACATCAAGGGACTGCATAATTAAGTTGTTTTTCGTAACATTAGTTAAAAAATTACCAAAAAATGAACCAACAAGGAGGTATTGATGAGTAAGTATTTTTATTGCGTGGCTGTCATGCTGATTCTGGTCGGGTCACCCGCCCTGGCCGAAGAGCTGAAGGTGGGAATGAAGGCTACTGATTGGACGTTCAAGGATGCCAAAAAAATAAATTACACCATGGCATCCTGGGCGGGCAAAGTCCTGCTGGTTAATTACGTTGATCCGGACGCAGCCGATTTGAACGAGCATTTCACCGATGCCATGAAAAAAGCTTCGGATGAAAAACGGTTAAAAAAGGAACATTACAAAGGGATCGGTATTGCCGATTGTGCGGCTACCTGGAAACCAAACTTCGCCATCCGTTTAATTGCCGGCAGAAAAGCCAAAAAGTACAAAACCACCATTCTTTTTGACTACAAAGCAGAGTTACGACAGGCCTGGGGCTTGAAAAAAGACACGGCCAATGCTGTTTTGCTGGATAAAAACCGCATATGCCGGGCGATTATTCGGGGACGTGTGCCCGATGATCAGGTTGAAAAGCTCGTCCAGCTCGCAATCGATTTACAATATAAGTAGTTCAAGGATCGGGGTGTTTCTCCCCCCAAACCTTTGATAATATCGGGCTGATGATTTATGTAGTGACCTCGTCAAAAACTCCCCGATCCTTGATTAATTCATTTTTCTTACCGGCAAGCTCCGCCCTTTAGGGGTCAGAAGCGCTAACTTAGACGCAGAGTCATTCCGGCGAAAGCCGGAATCCAGTCAAACGATTGAATGGTACAAATCCAGCCATTTAGGATTACCGCTTTCAATCAATTCCAGCTTCCATTTTCGTCTCCAATTTTTCAACCGCTTCTCTCGCGTAATAGCGGATTCCATGCTCTCGTGTAATTCATACCAAACCAGTCGATGAACATTGTAACGTTTGGTAAATCCTTCTACCATATTGTTTTTATGCTCCCAGATCCTCTTTACGAGGTCTGAAGTCACACCGATATAGAGGGTACCATTGCGTTTGCTTGTTAAAATATATACAGCCGGCTGTTTATTCACTGATGCTTTCTGGATTCCGGCTTTCGCCGGAATGACAACCCCTCAACCCTCAAGCTAGCGCTTATTCCTCTACAGCGGGGAGCTTCACGGCTCGTATAGAGAAAACAGTGCTTTACAGAACTGCGGGCTCCTTAACCGGATGGCTTTTCAGATATTCCAAACGGTTTAAACCATTAATATAAGATTTGGCACTGGCAGTAATAATGTCCGGATCAGCGCCTTTGCCGAGTGCCACCAGACCGTTTTCTCTTAATCGAACGATTACCTCACCCTGGGCATCCGTGCCGCCCGTCAGAGCGCTGACTGAAAACCGCAACAGCTCAGATGTTGTTCCGGTTAGCTTGGCAATGGTGTTAAAGGTCGAATCGATCGGACCATTGCCATAACCCGCACCCTGCACGGATCGGCCATTTATGGATAGTTTGACACTGGCCATCGGAAGCACCGTCGTTCCGCTGGTGACATGCATGTATTCCAACCGAAAGATGTCTTTAGTGCGGAGAATACCCTCGGTGACAATGACCTCCAGGTCTTCATCGACCACGTGTTTCTTCTTGTCGGCCAGCTCCTTGAATTTTTTAAAAACCAGCTTTAACTCTTCATCCGAAAGATCATATCCCATCTCTTTTAAATGCGATCGCAGGGCATGCCGTCCCGAATGCTTGCCCAAAACAAGCTTATTGGCACTGAGTCCTATAGTTTCCGGCCGCATAATTTCATAGGTCATCGGGTTTTTGAGGACACCGTCCTGATGGATGCCGGCTTCGTGTGCAAAAGCGTTGGCACCCACAATCGCTTTATTCGGCTGTACCATGATGCCGGTAATCATGCTGACCAGCCTGCTGGTCGGATGTATAAGATGGGTCTCGATGGCCGTGGATACCGGTATAAAATTGGGCCGGGTATGCATTGCCATGACCACCTCTTCCAAAGAGGTGTTGCCGGCTCTTTCTCCGATATCATTTATGGTAACCTCGGCCTGTCTTGCACCGGCGCGGATTGCAGATAGGGTATTGGCCGTGGCCAGACCCAGATCATTGTGACAGTGAACACTGAAGACTGCCTGGTTGATATTGGGTGTATGCTCCTTGACGTATGTGACAAGATCTGCAAACTCTTCCGGTATGGCATAGCCTACCGTATCGGGCAGGTTAACGGTAGTGGCCCCGGCTTCAATGGCAGCTTCAAAAACTTTGCAAAGGAAATCCGGCGTACTGCGTGATCCGTCTTCAGCTGAAAACTCCACATTGTCGGTAAAAGATTTGGAATATTTTACAGCTTCCACAGTCTTATTGACGACCTCTTCATGGGTCATTTTGAGTTTGTATTTCATGTGGATATCGGAGGTGGCGATGAAGGTATGGATCCGGGGTTTGGCTGCATGGCGTATGGCCTGCCAGGCCTGGTCT
>CAMYNZ010000466.1 GCA_947259865.1 uncultured Desulfobacterales bacterium
GCATCTGCCTGAGATTCAAAGGATGCATCTTGCGGTATCGGCGTTCGCAGATAGCCAAAACGGGATGGGCAAATCCAGAAAAAATCATCACCGATCCGTCTGGCAACAAATTTGCCCATATCATACCCGCCCCCGGCACCATGGATGAATAATACCGGTGACCCCTTGCCGGCGCTTGAATATTCGATGGGGCCGCGAGCGGTTTTGACTACCCGGCTGCCTTCTAAAATACGATCTCTGGCAATCGACAACTCCCTTTGGTAATGGTTGATCGAAAAGCCACCGGCAGAAAAAACAGCTCCCATAGATGACATTGTATCTTTTTTAAACTTCATTGTTCACTTCCGTTTTCTAAGGTCGGTTACTCGTAGTTGAGATTAAAAACCAATTTTAAAAATTTATCTAACCGTTGCGGGTTGAGCGTGCATGTCAATATTCTGGTTATCTCTCAGGTCCGACCGACATACAAACCGTACCCGAAGTAATCTAATAGATTGTTGGGGACCGCTAATGACATTTTTATAAACTCTCTAAATTTTGGGCGCCGGATTAAACTATACAGAACCCTTGGAAATGATCGTGCGAGGTCTTTGATATCCTCCTTCGGATCCCTGAGAGATTCTGTTTTATAGGTTCTGAGCGTAATGTCCTTTATCCCGGATCTTTCGAATAGTTCCTTCCAGCCTTGTGCGGTACAGAGCTCTCCTTTAAATCCAACTGTTCTGCTTAAAAATTCAATTGTTTCTTGAGGAGGGGGCGCTTTTAACCAGGTGGCTTCGTTAAGCCCGATTGTTGCGCCGGGCTTGGCCACCCTGACATACTCACTTAGAGCACCTTCTTTGTCATCCACCAATCCGGTTACAAACTCACCCAGAACAATATCGAACAGATCATCCCCCAGGGGCAACTTTTGAGCATCGCCCACCCTGAATTCAACGTTTGCTGTTACCCGTTCAGCTCTTGCCCGCTCCTTTGCCCGCTCAACCATACCGGGCAAAATATCGACTCCGATGACATGGCAACCATAGCTCCGGGCCAGGTAGCAGGCGGTCTTTCCTGAAGCACAGCCAATATCAATAACACGGCTGTTCGCAATAATCGGGCAAAGATCAATCAGCGCTTTTGTAGCGTCGAATCCACCCAGATGGAAGTATTTCTTAAATCCCACCTCAGCCACTAATTCGTATATATTCGATGGCGTTAGGCTGTCATCCATCTTCATCCCCTTTTATTGAAAGCGTCACCGTTGTTTCAAGAAATCAAGAACCTTGGTATTCACCAGATCCGCCTGCACGATTGTTAAGTCGTGACCGGCACCGGGAATAACCTCTGTTTTTATCTGTGGCGCCACCTTATGAAGGCGCTGGATGGCTTTTTGAGCCGAATAGATTTTTTCGTGTTCACCGACTAAATAAAGCGCAGGCACTCTGATACTCTGTAATTCCGCATCCGCTAAAACAGTCGGACGAATCAACCGGATGGGTTTATAGCACCGCATACGCACAAACACTGCGTCAACCTCTTCTTCTAACATTATGCGACTGGCCGCGTCTTTTTGTGCGAAATCCTCCAGCAGCCAGTACAAAAAAGTTTTGGTGAAGTAACGATGGGGCAAAAAGCAGGGAACGGCTCGTATGATCCACTCTAACCGTATGGGTAACACCGTACCTCCCGGCGCCAGTAACACAATTTTATCGAGTCGGTCGGGAAAGCGTAGCGCGTATTGGCTTGTCAGCCAGCCGCCGTAAGACAGGCCCATCAGTTTGATATTGTTTCCCGGCTCAAGAGCGCTGAACAACTCATCAAGCCAGTTCACATAGTCATCCGGACTCTTAATGTTTTGCGTGTATATACTTTGACCATAGTCATAAATATTATCCACCGCATATACTCTATAACTCCCGGATAGCGCTTCAATGTTGGGTATCCATTGTAACGAATCGCCACCGGCGCCATGCAGCAGCACCAGCGGCGAGGCATTGACGGGCCCACTGATCCGCACAAATGTTTGGCCGTAAGAAGTATCCACAAACCGGGTCTGTGAATCGACGGGCCACTTCTTGGCCCTCAGATCATATAATTTAAGATACTGTTCCCTGGCGGCCGTTGATCGAAAAGGATGATATGCCGTCATTTTATTTGATCCCATAATGAGTCCCTTTGAATATATTCAAATAATACCGTCAATTACTATTTCTTGGCGTCAATGATCAGCATGCTCAGCTCAAATCCGGCAGCACCCGGTGCATCCCAATTTTTATCCGATAGGTACCGTTGTACGATGACCAATTTTAAATCCGGTATCACAACCAGCACATGGCCGCCGGCGCCGGTATGATAATAACCCGGATGGCCGATCATCTGCCCGATGTCTGAATCCGCTTCGATAATCTTCCACATATAACCATAGCCCAGGCCATTGGTATCTGGAATGGTTGAATACGCCATGGTACTGTCATCGATCCAATCACTTTGAATGATCCGCGAGCCTTTCCAGCGGCCATTTTTCTGGTAGAGAACCCCAAATTTTACCATATCCCTGGCACTCATCTTGAATTGATAGGCCGGGTGCAAAGATTTGTTCCATTCATAATCATAAGAGCAGTTGCTGATACTGAAGTCCACCATTTCAATCTTATCGGCGATTTCGGTATTAAAAGCGCTACATATTTCTTGACCGGTTTCCTGTTCAAAAATGGTCCCCAGGGCATTGAAGTCCCAGTTATTAAAATAAAAGAAGGTATCCGGGGCATGGCTTCCTCTTGCCGGCCTTGTATTTATCATGATCTGGTCTTCATCGGCCGCTTCATGATAAACACCGGAGCGCGACGTCAAGAGATGTTCTACCCTGGCTTGCTTTTCTGCTTGGGTGAGGCCCGGCGGGATGTCATCAATGTGTAAATCGTCCAGGGTTACATTTAGATTTA
>CAMYNZ010000467.1:0-2896 GCA_947259865.1 uncultured Desulfobacterales bacterium
AATGCATAATTCGTATATGAAAATTTTGATATCTATACAAAGCGATTAACACTACTGATATCGGTTCGGTTTGGAGGTTCATGATGGGGCTATCCGAAATTTAAAATTGTTTAATTGAGGGGTCGGGGAGTTTTTCCTGCCAACCTGTGATAATAGCGGAATGAATTATCAGCAGCGAAATCGTGCACTGTCTGAAGGCTTTAGGGAGCGTTGCCAAAGAACAGGCAGTATCCCAACCCTATCTTGGGGGCACGATGTTGGTTTTACCCCTAACCTATTGTTTTAATGTCTAGTCGCTGTTCTTTGGCTACGACCCCTTATGCATGAGTTTGCACGATGCAGTCGCTGATGATTCATGCAGCGACCTCGTCAAAAAACTCCCCGACCTCTCATTTATTTAATATCAATTAAACAATTTTAAATATCGGATAGCCCCCTCATGAATCTCCAAACCGAACCGATAACGGTGGTGTTAATCGCTTTGTATAGATATCAAAATTTTCCTATACGAATTATGCATTCACTGCTGGAAAAAAATGATGGGGTAAAACCATACACGGTTTTTTTTCAAAATTTTTATACCAATGCACTTAAACTTCCTACGGCTACAGAAGAGGATTTTTTCAAAAAGAAAATAATCGAACTGAATCCCAAAATAGTCGGGTTCAGTGTTTATTCACCGTTTGCGTTAATCGCCAAACGGTTAACTAAAATTATTAAAGACAACACCTCGGCCTTAGTAATTTGGGGCGGCATCCATCCAACCCTTTCTCCCGAATCCTGTTTAAAACAAGCAGATATCATCTGTGTCGGTGAAGGGGAGGGGGCTATCGTAGACCTGGTGACATCTATTAGAGATAAAAAAGCGTATCAGAATATTGAGAACCTATGGATAAATAATAACGGCCATATCATCAAGAATCCCATGCGACTCTTGATACAGGATTTGGATGCTATTCCTTTTCCGGCCTATGCAAGGGATTCCTTCTATTTTATTGGTTCCAACAAACTTACCAGAAATGATCCGGCGCTGTCAGATCCCATTTTACAGATATTGCCTGCACGGGGATGTCCCTTTACCTGTTCGTATTGCGTCAACAGTCTGTTGCGGCCAATGTACGGAGATCTCGGGCGCTTCACACGCAGAAGATCTGTAGACAATGTCATCCATGAGATGAAAGCAGTTTTACAATTCCCGGGAAGCAAAAAGAAGGTTGTTGAATTTCATGACGAAAATTTTGGAACAAATGCGTCCTGGCTCAACGATTTCGAGAGTCGATACAAAAAGGAAATCGGTTTGCCGTTTAAAGTTCAATACAATCCAAAGCTCGTAAAAGCCGATACAATCAGCAAACTGGTAAATATCGGCCTTCATCGGGTTAAATTCGGTATCGAGGCGGGAACCGATCAAATCAGGAATCAGATATTCCAGCGGCCGGGAAAAAATAGTGAAATAGTAAGTCTCGTTAACCGCATATCCAATTATGACGTTAAAATCAGATATGATTTAATTTTAGATAATCCCTATGATACTGAAGAAACGTTAAAAGAAACGATCAATCTTGTGATGCAATTGCCCAAACCGCTCCGTTTTAACTTATATTCACTTCAATATTTTCCCAAGTATCCGCTAACCCAGAGAGCTTTAAATGATGGCCACATAAATGCGGAGGAGGTCAGTCTCGACAGCTTACAGAAGAGAATGGCACACAACTGGGCTTATGTGCCCAAACTGCTACCCCATACAAAAAAACAGATGCTGCAAAATGTCGTATGGTTGTATATCTATGGAAATACTCGAGATAAACAAATTAAATCGGCGGTTTTTAGCAAATCACCCGGGGCGCTGTTTTTTTTATTCTACTTAAATTTTAAAGCCATTTTCTTAGGTAAATTTCAAACGATAAAAAGATTTTTAAACCAAAGAAGATACTCAAAGTAGTATTGATGTCACTTCTAAACCCAAATACGCCTTCCGCAGCTATGATTACGCTGAAGCCGCTTCTATAAGATCCGGGTCAATACCGTTCAAATTTGCCTCGCTAAAGTCGCACGCTTTGAAAAAACTCTTGTGACAGCTGGCATTGCCAAAGTCGGCCCGATGAAAGTTCACTTTTTCAAAATCCGTCCCGGAAATATGACATCTCCGGAGATTTGCGTTTTGGAAATTAGAACTAAGAATTCTGGCCTTGTAAATAATTGCACCGGCAAAATTGGCGCCACTCAGATTGGCCAGCTGAATCGTGGAACCCCTTAACGAGGCCTTCGACATATCGGCTGATTTAAAATCCGTATATGGTAAATTGGCTTCATCAAGATTTGCTGAATGCAGGCATGCTTCCGAGAAATAGGCATTATGCTGAAAAGATTTTTCCAGACAGGCGTTATCCAGGACCGCTTTGGAAAAGTCGGCAAACTGCAGGTGGGCCTGCGCCAGGTTTGCCGATTCAAGATTTGACTGAGAGAAGATGCTCCACTGCAGATTGGCTTTGCACAGCCTTGCTTCCTGTAAATCAGCCATCTGTAAGTTTGCACACCGAAGATTGGCACCTTCCAGATTGACGCCTTTGAGGCTGGCTGACCTGAGATTGATTTGCTGCAGGTTGCAATGGGACAGGTTGGCCCCATGTAATACCGCCCGCTGTCCGTTTTTGCCATCGGTCTGCAACCATTTTTTATGATCCGCTATAATCTTGTCTAATTCGGTTGCCTTTATTTTTGATCCTTTTTGGGGTGACTTATTATGATTCATGGTATTCGACCTTGACCGGAGCGTTAATTATTTGAGGGGTCGGGAAGTTTTTTCTGCCAACCTTTGATAATAGCGGAATGAATTATCAGCAGCGAAATCGTGCACTGTCTGAAGGCATTAGGGAGCGTTGCCAAAGAACAGGCG
>CAMYNZ010000467.1:2916-3648 GCA_947259865.1 uncultured Desulfobacterales bacterium
GCTACGACCCCTTATGCATGAGTTTGCACGATGCAGTCGCTGATGATTCATGCAGTCCGCCAAAGACCTATGGCGGATCAAAAAAACTCCCCGACCCCTAAATTATTTATCCTTTTGCGCTGTTTTTGCATTTATCGGTTCACATACCAGTACGTTTCTTTCATCTTTTTCAAAATTGCATTTTTCTTCAAGAATGACTTTCAGCTTTTTTCTGGCTCTGTGAAGTCTGACTTTGACATTTTCCGGGGTGATATCGAGTATTTCGGCAATTTCTTTTTGGCTGAATTCCAGGGCATCGAACAAAACCAGCACGGTACGCAGTGATTCCGGCAGTCGATTTATCTCGACCTGAACGCATTGCCCCATCTGGTGCTGCTCCAATTGTTTATGGAAAAGCGGTTCGCTGAGGATGTCCGTAGGCGCCTCAATTTGATTGTCGGTTGATGTCGGATGTTTTTGTCGGCGGAAATGGTCCTGACAAAGATTGTAAGCAATCCGAAATATCCAGGCACTAATTTTGGTGGGATCTTTTAGCTGATCGAAGTTTTTTTGGATTCTTACAAAGGTTTCCTGGATGATATCGTCCGCCACCCATTCATCCTTGATAATAGTGAGAATAAACTTTCTAACCCGCTCGTAGTATTGGTAGTAAATGTCCCAGAATTCCACGTGATGGCTCCCTCAAAATCAACCGCAGCATGTTTCTTTTGATGACTCACCGCAGGGCAGGTC
>CAMYNZ010000468.1 GCA_947259865.1 uncultured Desulfobacterales bacterium
CAAGAGGGGGAAGCTAATGGTGTATTGGAGTGTTGGAATTAGGTACCCATAAAATAAACGGTAGGTGACTGTTGCGAGTTGCGTGTTTCGAGTTACGGGTTGAAAAACTGCATCCGCAACCCGTAACGCGGAACCCGTAACGGTTGCTTTTACCAAAAATCCAATACTCCAGTACTCCAATTATGTTTCCATTGTTGGAGTCGTTACAACCCACAGCAATCGGAACATATTTTCGACAATCACCAATGTGAACATGGAGGAAACCTAATGGAGGCCTTTTCGGTTTTGACTGCCGGTGCTTACACAACCGTACAGGATATGGGCCGTTACGGCTATCAGCAAATGGGCATACCCGTATCGGGGGTCCTCGACAATTTTTCCTATCGGGTGGCCAACCTGCTAGTGGACAATCCAGACAACGCCGCGGTTTTAGAAATCACCATAATGGGTCCGCGCCTTGAATTGCAGACGGAGGCCGATATTGCAATAACCGGGGCCGAAATAGGAATGACATTAAATGATCAACCGGTTGAAGGTTGGAAATCAATCAGAACGAAGCCGGGCGATATCTTGGACATTCAACAGGTAAAAAGTGGTTGCCGCGCCTATCTGGCAATAAGCGGCGGGATCGAGGTGCCGGTTGTGATGGGAAGCCGTTCCACTTATGTCGGAGGAAAACTGGGCGGACATCGGGGTCGACCGCTGAAGGAAGGAGACCGGATAACTTGCGGCCAATCCAAACTTTTGACCACACCGCGCCAAATACCCGCTGCTATGATTCCAACCCACCCATCTCAGATTACTATCCGTGCCATTTCCGGGCCCCAGGATGACTTTTTTCAAGAAGGTTTGGCGACACTTTTCCAATCGGAATTCATGGTCAGCACCAAAGCCGACCGGATGGGTTACCGGCTCCAGGGTCCCGAAATAAGGCTTAAAGATGGGATGCCCAAAAGCATCATCTCAGAGCCCACTATGCCGGGAGGGGTCCAGATTCCAGCGGATGAACAGCCGATCATATTGCTGGTTGAACAAACTGTCGGCGGATATACAAAAATCGTTACCGTTATATCCACTGATCTTCCCAAAGTTGCCCAGGCCACCCCCGGGGATACAATCCGATTTGAAAAAGTCAGCCTCGAAAAAGCCCATTCATTATATCGGGAGCGGGAGAAATTATTCCAGGATATAGAAGAAAGGCTATTTCATCAGTAGAATAGGGAAATTTGAATTTATGAAATTCGTATTTGTTTCGAGTTTCGATATTCGGATTTCGGATTTTTTATCAATGGGTAAAAACTAAACCACGTTGATCTCCTCATTAAACTGACCGAACTGTTTGAGTCCTTCTTTAGTTACCACGTGGGTATTTTCAATTCCCACCACCCCCGCATCCGGGAAAATCAGTTTGGGCTCCAGGGCAATGATCATGCCTTCCTGCAATTCGAGGTTCTGTCCTTTGGCCAAAAAAGGGTATTCATCGATTTCGATGCCGACGCCATGTCCGATAAACTTTATGCGATCCGGGCCGACACCCATAAAATGTTTTTCATAGCCCTGTTCTTTTACCAGGTTTATGGCCAGGTCGTATATCTCGCCGGCTTTAATACCCGGTAGCGCTTCTTTTTTAACCATGGCCTGGACATCCAGCATTGCTGCATGGGCTTTTAGCAATTCATCCGAAACCTGGCCGATAGAAAAAATACGGGTGTGATCTGAGATGTAACCTTTGTTCGCAAAGACATAATCTACCAACACCGGCTCATGACGTTTTATGGGCCTGAAGCTGGAGCCCTGGGCAACCGCCGGGCTGATGGCACTGCCGCCTGTGGGTGACGACAGATAACTGGGCACGGCAGCCGCAGGGCCCGCCATGATATGACCGTAGAACATTTCACCGCCCCAAAGTCGCATCCGCAGAACCCCCTGGTGGCCCAGCTTGCGCGCACGGGCTTCAACCAGTCCGGCAAACTCTATTTCAGTAATCCCTTCTCTGAGAAATTCCTTCACGCTTTCGGCGACCATGTCAGAAAAACCGGCCGCCTCTGAAATGATATCGATCTCATAGGCTGATTTTACCGCGCGAATATGACGGATAAGGTTTGAGACATCAACGATATGCGCCTTGTCAAAAATCTTCTGATAGGTTTGATGCATATTCGCGGAAATAACATCAAGTTCCATTCCGAGGCTGTCGGGTCTGCCAAGACCATATTCAGGCAAAAAGTCGGGGATCTGTTTCGGGCTGTTTAATGGTGCGACATGCCGCAGAGACGTCTCTGCCAGGGCCCGATCAAAGGTTTTCCGCACCATAAGCAGCGGTTCGCCCTCAACCGGCACATAAAGATGGGACTCCTGTATTGTTCCCGACAGGTAAAAAAGATCGGCTTTTTGCAGTATTAAGGCGGCGTCGATGTTGCTTTCTTTAAGTTGAATCTGTAATTTTTTGATTCTGTCATCCAGTTCGCTTTTAGGCGTATTGCCATGCGTATCGTACATCGGATTTCCTCTAATTAAGTCAAGATCAGATTTATCGCGGTTCTTTGCTCCATCCGCGGGTCCAGTAAGACAATCTGAAGTGTATAAGTTCCTTATCGGAAGATTTCACCCTTATGATCCATGAATATTAACTTAGGCGTGAGTCATTCCGGCGCAACGGGCTGTGTCGTAATTCAGAAAAATGTTTAATTTCTGCCTGTCATGCCGGTCCCGGATCAAGTCCGGGATGACGGATCCGGCATCCAGTAACATAGCAATCTGAAAAAACACTGGATTCCGGGTCAAGCCCGGAATGACGAAACAGCAGTATGTGTCGTTTTGTCAATTACGACACAGTCTGTTGCCCCGGAATGACAACCGCTCAACTCACATCTTGGCGCTTAATCCCTTTAGAGG
>CAMYNZ010000469.1 GCA_947259865.1 uncultured Desulfobacterales bacterium
GATAGGTCGGAGTGGCTTATCAAGGGAGTTACATGGCACATGTTTAAAAAATAGTCAACATTTCCTGCACGAAATCAGCGATGAAGCATGAATGAAGCGGAGAGGGGTTTTCACAAAGTCATGGAAAAATTTTTCATTTTGATAGCTCAACCTGGCGCAAAATCGCACCAAGAATCAATTCATTCCCCTCACTTCCGCAAAGAATATTCGCATTTGGACACAGCTGTGTCTTGCCCATCATTATTTGGGCCGTATTGCACCGAATCTGATTAGGCTTGCTGGATGCTCATATTAACCGAAGTTGAAATGGAGCTGCAAGACGTTTCCGGACCCATAAAGGATCTAACCATGGACCGCTAAGGGTTTCACGAACAAAACGGATGAAGCCTCGCACGCCCAACTCACGTACCATTTGCACAAGACGCTCGCAATTGTGGGATAGAACATTGATGAGATGCCCCAATCGCATTAAATAGTGATAGCCCTTCATCGCATTCCAGTTATAAGCGAACATGTGTTCATACTGGTAACCATGACGTTTTTCCACCAAAAAGCCGGTCTCAATACACCATCGGTGGCGTGCACCCAGATTGCAACGTTTGTGCACATTGAACTTATCCAGGGGTTTGCTGGAAATCCAAGCGTGACGTGATTGCTGGGTGACAATTTCAGCAGAATCTTTGGCCACCTCCTGCCAGCTTTCTTCACAAACAACCACATTGACAATCTGCTTTTTGCTTTCGTTGGGGCCGTAATAATACTCGATACCATTGACCCACTCAAATCGCTGCCTTCGATTGCCCCAGTTCATATTAAATTGATTGTCTGTCTCAAGCTCTTTAAGCCCTTCATATTCCTGCCAGACACTCTTAAGGCTTTTGTTTTGTAAAACCACCATGTAATCCCATTTATGTTTACGACACAGCTCCATGATGGGTCCATTGGGATATAGCCCGTCCAAAAGCACCATGATGGCAAGATGGCCAAATTCAGCCTTTAACCGTTTGGCCAATCGTTTAAATGCTTTCTGTTCACAGTCCTGTTTTTTTGTATCGGTATCGCCTTGTGTATAACTTAAAAATTCACTCATTAAAGGAATCGTCATCCCACCGGAAAATGCCAGGCTGGCCTCCAGCACTAACACGTAATATTGCATTTGACTGTCATCACCTTTCTTCACTTCACGCTCCAGACATTCTTCACTCCACAAAACGTTGCGAACAACTTTTTGGCTACCATCGATGGCTATGGGGTAACGATTATCAACCAAATACCGCACAAACTTCTTGGCCCGGATCAACTTTCGCACTAAGCCGATAAGCGCACTTTCAATTTCATTGACATCAATCCTGGCCAACAACCGCATCAAGGTGTCATTGTGCGGCAAATCCTCCAATTCAGGAAACAGCAATTTCAAACTCTCCATGAACTTTGGACGGGTCATCTCCCGGTTGGCTTCGCGTCTGGAGGACATTTGAAGCACAAAGGTCAGAATACCGTATATCATCAGCAGCGTATGCTTGTGTTTTATCTTCTTGGGATTTCTTGGATCCTTTATCTTCGACAGGCGCTTTAACAGCATCGGCAACTGTGCTCGAAAAACCCTAACCTGTTCAGTGGTAGCCTCCTGGCGGGCTTTTTGTTCTTCTTGCACACTGCCGTATCCACTTTTACGATTGGGTATGGCCGCCTTAATCGGCACTTTTAACCCTTGGGCTTGCTGCTTTTCGCGTAATGCTTTGGCCGCCTTCTTTCTTTGCTTTCTTAGCTGCTTTATATCTTCGCGGCCTGGCCGCCGGCTTACTTTGCTCATTTTTCCATCCTCCCTTTGAGTTGCTGTGAACACAAAAGAGAACGAAAAGCCTTTACCAGAGGCTTTACTAAAATCATCTTTGGACTCGTACGGTAACGCTTGCCCTTGCGTACAAGCCCCTCGCCGGTGGTCATCCCTAAGTATTGCCAGTTGGCCGCCTTGTAGCAACTGCCACAGTATTGCGCCGGGTTAATAAATGTCTCCATCAAAACAGGACTGTATCCCCAGCGCTGATGCCAGTCTGCCTGTAGACGCCTGTTAACCTGCCCCAAAACGTGACTGGCAAGATTTTTGACGCTAACCCACGGAAAAATCAGAAACCGGCTGTTATTGATAACCCAAGCAAGATTGCGCAAACGATCTGGCTCCCGCCAACCAATCCACCGATCTCGAACCCCAAGGGCTTTGGCTGCCCCGGCAAACAGCAGACAGCCCAATATTCCCTGCTCAGATTCAATAAAATACCTCAGAAAATATCCGAAAGGCTGCTTGTAGCCTAAATAGTGGTAACGGCTGACATATTCATTCCACAACCCCGTCGACTCCTTGTCGACTACAACCTCAACACTTACCTGACCGATATCCTTTAGATTACCACTGATAGCTGCTCTACGATCCGTCCTGCTTGTCAAAACAATAGGTCTTTGAATTCGATTCCGTCGATATTGCTCCTGCTTGGCCGGAAGCCGTATCAAACCCTTGCTCTCCAGTTTCTCCAGCAGCTTGGCGCAAGCATCCAGCTTGTTGTTACCTGCGAGCGTCACCCATCCTAAGTGCTCACAGATGGTTGCGGCCAGCTCCTTACGACTCAAGCTCGGAAAAAGTCCAACCGTCTCCAAAATCTCAGAAAACTGTTCACGGGTAATCTCACGACCGCATTGAAAAATTGATCCCCCTTCGCTTTGTGGCATAGCGTGTCTCCTCCTTATAATTTAATCCACGCTATCCCTATCAAATCTCAATTTGGCTGTCTACCCCTATTTGCGAAAAAAAATATTTTCCTATCCGCATGATCACATGATATATCTAATATTCTCCACTCGTGCTTCAGAGTTGCGATCCAGCACCAAAGAATCTATG
>CAMYNZ010000470.1 GCA_947259865.1 uncultured Desulfobacterales bacterium
CTGAGGTAGCTGGAAAAAAGATAATCGCCGTTTTGCCGATAAAATTCATTGGCCCGTTGCAATAAAAAACGCTGGTAATTGGCCGGTATCCGATCGGCATTGATTTGAAGGTGGGGATGAAGCAGGGAGCCGCCGGCCGACGGCAGATGGTTCTGGGTGATGGCCATGTAGACGGCCTTGGGATCGTAATGGATAACCTTTTTGAGATAACGGCAGCAGTTTAAAAAACTATCGGCATAGGATCGGTTGGTGGCGGCGCCGATTTCGACGAAGTGCTGATCATTGAACAGGCTGACAGCCGAGAAGCTGCCGTAGGGAAACAAATTCGGAAACAACCGCGAATCGCCCTGTGACAATCGTTCCGAGGCGGCCAGATCGGGATGCAGCCTGGGAGTTTTTGAGGTCAGCCGGGGCCGGCAAAAAGGGCATTGAGAGCTATCATTTGCATGCGGCGGCGGCTGAGGCAGCGATTCGGTTGCGGTTTCCTTTTCGTTGATCCGGCTAAAAGCGATTCGAGAGGTACGCCCGGTGATCGGGTTGGTGCGAATTTCAACCGGCCGTTCCACCATCAGTCCGTCAGGTTCAACGAATTTTGCAGAAACGGTTTGACTTTTGAATGTCAGCTCTGCAAATTTGGCAGACGGCATGATATTGATCCTGATTTTGTCAGACGCCCAAGCCGGTTTCTGGCTTAAAAGGGCCTTTCTGGAATGCCGAAAACCATAAGCAATGCGATGTACAGCAATCCTTGAAAGATAGCGCTAATCACCCAGCCGACTATGCATGCGGCTGCTGCGCGGGATGTACTTTCAAATTTAAGCACCCTCTTTATGGCCACTACGGCAGCCACGATCATCCAGATTGAAGCAACTATAAAAACAGCACCGCCCATGTCAGGGATAAGTGCCAGCAGCCGAATCAAACCGGGTGAAGTGGCAAAACCCATCGCTCGCAATACAGATTTTCGATCCCCACCGGTTTGGGCTTCAGGCAGCAGTCTTACAGCGATAAAATAGGTGGAAAAAGCCCAGACATACCATCCAAACAAAGTGGTAATCATCCCGAAATTGATTCCGGCCACTCCCGCTCTGCCAAAGTTTCCGTAGGCGGATGCCGCGCTGTAAACAAAAACGGCCATCATGGACTGAAACATGGTTTTCGTGTCGGCCGCGACTTCATCGTAGAGTGTAACATCCAGCTTGGCAGCACGAAATAAACGATCCAGAAAAAGCATTATGGGCCCCCACACTTATCAGCAGGTTAAATTTCGTATCCGAAAAAAAGGATCTGATCCGGAATGTATAGTGAGCAACAATCTTTTTTGAAATACACGGCTACCATTTTGCAAGCAATGTGTCAATAAAGGGCATAAATGATTCCCAGAAGATAAATCCAATCCCAAGCAACCAGGATATACCGATTGGGCCCATCCGGTTTCCACCCAATTGGCCGTGCCACCTCCCCGCTTCGCGGAACTGCGCTGATCCGGGTGCATGCTTCCCAGTGATTGTGAAAGCGGCCCCCGAAAAATCCCACCACCGATTCCTGAATTCCGCAGCCCCGGTCCGATGATTTTTTGCTTGACAGATTCCGGGGAACCCCCTATAAGCTATTTTATAGCTAAATTGTAGTTAATTTATAGCTGGGAACGAGTCGATCCCGGCCTCCGGGCCGGCGCGAATCATCAGCAAAATAATAAATAAATTCAATAATTTAACAGAGCCACTCTCCCGTCATCGGGAATTTTACCGGTGCCAACCTGGAAAACCGGTGGATGCGGGGCGAAAGGAAGTCAACGTGTTTCATCACCAACTTAAGGAAAATATGGTCGCTCTGAAACGAGAAATGGACCTGGAAGAGATAAGCGGGAAACCGGAAGATCCCGGCAAGTTTCCCAAGGCCAGGTTCGGGATCTTCGGGGAAGAGATGATCGAAAAGGAAGTCAAACCGGCCGGAAACAGTGGCCGGGTCTACTTGCCTCAGGATTGGGTGGGCAAGCACGTTAAAATCATTCGTATCGATTGATGGAAAGCGGGATGGCCTTGAGATCGATCAAGTTATTAGGTGTTCATCCGAAACACATGGGGGCCGGAATCGCCCAGTCCCTGATTTTCCCGTCGTTCAAAAAGTTCAAAAAAAAGCAATGTAATGCCTTTTTGCGAAAATACACTTTTTTCTTGACACGTGATTACAATATAGCTACATTGTAATCACATTTTAAGCAATTTCAACCTCCAACCGACGCGTGAACGCCGTTTTGAGTTAAGTGCCTGAAACCCATAATAAAAAAGCATGCCACGGAATCAGGCAATCTAGAAGGGGATAAAAATGAGGTACGCAGAAACAGGGATTAATTTAGAAGTTGATTTAACCCGGGGCAACATCGAGCGGGTAGAAACCGATCCCAGAGACACCGAGCTATATCTGGGGGGCCTGGGTACTAACGCCAAGATATTGTGGGACAGGGTTCCCCCTGAAGTGGAACCCTTTTCTCCTGAAAATTTACTCATATTCAGCGCCGGTCTTTTATGCGGCACACCGGCTACCGGTTGTAATCGTACCATTGTTTCCACCATTTCTCCCCAGACCCAGTTAATGGCATTTTCAATGATGGGGGGGTTTTGGGCACCAGAATTGAAGTATGCCGGTTTTGACAAAGTAATCCTTCGCGGCAAGTCCCCCGATCTGGTTTATTTGTGGATCAACAATGACAAGGTAGAAATACGAGATGCCTCCCATTTGCAGGGTAAAGGCGCTACTGAAACTGCAGAAATTATTCGGCAGGAGTTGAAGGAGCCCAAAGCCCAGGTGGCTGCTATCGGCCTGGCCGGTGAAAACAGGGTCTATTTTGCTTCCATTGAGCAGGGCAGATCCAGTGCCAGCCGGAT
>CAMYNZ010000471.1 GCA_947259865.1 uncultured Desulfobacterales bacterium
CTAATAGCCCACCATGTTAACAATTAAAGTTTAAATAATCTTAACCGGCATGCTCGCTCTGCGGACGCGCCAATGCCTAAAACGATTCCTGGCATAATTCGGTATTTGTGCGATGATAAAATCAATCGGTGTTTTGTATCGGATAATCCCATTGCTGGTTGCCACAGCCTTGATTGGCTGCACCGTTTCGGAACCCGAGGACCCAGATGTGTATCTCATTCGGGTGGGAGATAATGTAGTGACGGTTCTCGATTTTAACAAAGCATTTGAAATTGCCAAAACGGCTTACTCGCATAACATGATGCAGGATCCTGCTGCTTTCAGGGAAGCCCAGCTCAGGCTTTTGAATCAGATGACCGAAGAGCTGATTTTGCTTGAGAGGGCCAAAGAGCTTAATATCAGTGTATCCGATCAAGAAGTTGACAAGATGATCGCAAAAATAAAAAGCGATTATCCGGATGATGTCTTTGAGGAGGTCTTGCTCGAGTATGCTGTTTCTTACCAATCCTGGAAAAAAGGATTGCATACGCGCCTGCTTATGGAAAAACTGGTTGAGAAAGAGTTGAGGGATCAGATAGTCATAACTGCGGAGGATATCGAGAAATATTATGAACAAAATTACAAAGGCGATGACCTCCAGACGGAATTTGCAGAAAAATCGAAAGATATTAATGAAAAGATAATCAAACAACTTCGGCGAAAAAAGACAGAGAAAGCATACAAAAGATGGATCGAAAGAATTCAAAAAAGATACAAGATTGAGATCAATAAAGAAAAGTGGGAGACTATCGTATCTTCCTGAAGCAAGCGTGATTTAAGTGGGAAAAATAAACGGCGATCATATATCTCCTTTAATACGGTTGACTTTCCGGGCCGGATGCTTTTTTGTCATTGGTATTTTTATAATCACCGAAAACCTTGACGCCGAGCTGGTTGACCGCATTGTAGCTGTGGTTAACAATGATATAATTTCTCTGCAGGAACTCAACCGGATAACAAAACCTTACGTTGAGAGGATTAAAAATACCCGTTATTCAAGTGAACAAGAACAACAAATGCTTTTTGAAATCAGGCGCAAGGTTCTCAACCAACTCATCGATGAAAAACTTACCGACCAGGAATTGAAAAGGCATAGTATCACGGTAAGTGAAAGAGAAATTGACCGGACCATCGAACGCATAAAGGAGATGGCGCGGATAACTGATGAAGAATTAAGATCCGAACTGGCCTCTCAAGGTTTAACCCTGCAAGAATATCGGGTGCGGACCAAGGAACAATTGCTGCGTAGAAAATTGATCAACCGTGAAGTAAGATCCAAGATTGTGATCACCCAGGACGATGTCAAAGCTTACTATGATAGCCATATGGATGCCTATGCCGGGGAAAAAAAATATCACCTGCGCAATATTATCATGACGGTATCGTCATCGGCCAGTGATAGAGAGAAACAAACGGTTTTTACCAGAATGGAAACTATTTTGGAAAAATTAGAGCAGGGAGAGGATTTTGCCCGCCTGGCTAAAAAATATTCACAATCATCAATGGCCGCTGAAGGGGGTGATTTGTGATTTTTCCAAATTGATGAAATTTCTCCCATGCTTAAAACGGAAATAGAGGCCCTTAAGGCCGGTGAGTTCACTTCGGTCATTGATACGGAAATGGGATATCAGATTTTTTTTGTCGAGGAAGTGGTTGAGCAACCGGGCAAATCATTGGAAGATACCACACCGGAAATAACAGAGAAACTGTACACCGAAATAGTTGACCAGAAGTATCAAATCTGGCTTGAAAACCTTCGCACGCGATCACATATAAAAATTATCAATTAAAAAAATGCCACACGTTGAAGACATAGCCACCCTGTCCTTTGGCCGTTACCTTCAGGCTATTCGACTTGAAAAAGAAATTAGTCTGGAGATGGTTTCAAAAGAGACCAGGATCAGGAAAGATATGTTGGCGTTGATTGAGGAAGAAAACCATAACAAATTACCGAATGAGGTTTTTGTTAAAGGATTCATACGTGCATATGCCAGAGCTATCGGTGCCGACGGGGATGAGGCTATTCGTCGATATAATTCACGGGTGCAGGTTATTCAGAAAATACAAAAATCAGAACATAATTTAGAAAAATCCACATTGAAATTCTGGCCCCGCTTGCTACTGTCTATCGGCGCCTTACTGTGTCTGATTTTCTTATCTGTTTTCGGGGTCTCAATTTTTCTCAAATCACCTTCTACCGGTGGACAGGGGCAGCCTCAAAAAAAACAGCAGGATATCAAAGCCGACACAGCCGAGGTTGTACCGAGTTCTCAGCCAGCCCCTGCACACATTGAGGAACAAAAAGAAGAAAAAGAAATTGGAAAAAAATTTCTACTCAAGGTAATGGCTAATGAAAAAACCTGGTTGAAAGTCATCATCGATGACAAAGAACAGCGAGAATTTAGTCTGGAAGCGGGTGATGACCTGGCGCTTGAAGCCGACACGGGTTATAATCTCCTGATCGGTAATGCCGGGGGGGTTGAGCTCCAATTAAACGACAACCCGATATCGCTGCAGGGTAAAAGCGGGCAGGTGGTGAATGTCCAGATTCCATGAGCTCTCAAATAAAGTGATGGATATTACGCATGAAACAGGACTCCAGTAAAATACTAGTTGACAGCACTAAAAGATTACTCAGACGCGACGCCAATCGACATTTGAAGAAGATTGTCAACAAGACTCATGCCGCCGATTTATCTATCGTATTTCGTTCGCTATCTTTAGTGGATCAGCTCCGTCTTTTCAACATGATAGAAGATAACGAAACGAAGGGTGTTCTGTTCAGTGAACTCGAAGAAGATATCTTGTTGGAACTGATTGTTAGTTTGAAACTGGATGAAGTCGTCGAA
>CAMYNZ010000472.1 GCA_947259865.1 uncultured Desulfobacterales bacterium
CATCCAAACCATAATATAATTAAGCCCCTGATATTTCGTGAAATTAATCTAAAATTGCGTCTTGAATGATAACTGACTCTCAAAAAGGAATGGTTTAAATATCATACAATAATATCCTGTCATTTTCAAATTATCCGGCCCAGCAGCTGCAACCCTTGTATTCATGCTGGGATGGAGTGGAAAAAGCGGGGTCGTAAGTGACTGATTTAGAATAATTATCAGTCATTTATTTTGGATGGCGCCATCCCGAATGAGCGCAAATTCGATTACCCTGATATTTTTTACGGGCCTGTAAACCTTTCAGATGCTCTTTCGTCTAATATGGGTAAAGGAGAAATAAAATGAAATGTATATGTAAGATCATCATCTTCGCTCTTTTGACAGCTTCGCTTGTGGCATGGTCCTCTCCATCGGAGGCTCGGCGAGGTCGCCATCACGCGGGTCACGGGCAGCACTTCGGGCATGGTCATCATTCCATTGGGTTCTTCGGTTTCTATGGGGGCCGCCATTTTCAGCGGCCACATCGTTTTCAGCATCACCGGCACCGATACTTCCGCCACCGGCCACACCATTACCATCATGGACACTACTCCGACCGTGTCTATGTGTACAATTTTCATTACACCCTGGAAAATAATGCGACCCATGAAACAACAACCTGGCGAAATCCCGATAATGGTGATTCCGAAACAATAACTCCGGTTGAAACATTCCAAACAAAAGAAGGCCGTTATTGCAGAGAATTTGTTAAAACAGTGACCATCGGGGGGGAAGAGCAACAAGCCTATGGAACTGCATGCAGACAGCCTGACGGCAACTGGGTGATTGCTGAACAATAGGCAACTGGGTTTGCCGATAAGATTGAATCAGGTATTGAGCCGGGACCCGATGAGATCTCTGCAAAACGTCCCATTCTGCCCAATTTCTTCGTCAGGCTCAAATTTTAATCCTTGAAATACTCAATGTATTCCTGCCTGCCCAGTAAAATGTTTACCCGGTTGCCTCGAAGGAGAGTACTGGGTACCGACCTATTTCACCGGGGCGGTTAATTCCGCTTGCAGCAGGATCGTCTTCTTTGAACTTGAACAAAAATTGACATTTTTCAATGTTTTGAGGGGCCTAAAAACTTTTTCAATATGCGTCAGCCGGACTGCGAATGATAGATTGAATGCTGACGGTTCCGAAAAACCAATTTGGAGAAAACTGCACGACCCATCAATTATTACTTTGAAAAAAGTTTTTCATATTCCTCGTAGCCTGCCATTTTTAACTTTTCCTTAGGTATAAATCGCAATGCGGCAGAATTGATGCAGTATCGCAAGCCGGTTGGCGCAGGTCCGTCTGGAAATAGATGGCCAAGATGGGAATCACCGTGCTTGCTTCTGACCTCGGTGCGAACCATCAGAAAGCTGCGATCTTCGTGTTTGACGATGTTTTCTGACTCCAGGGGCCTGGTGAAACTGGGCCAGCCGGTCCCGGATTTAAATTTGTCGGTGGAGCTGAAAAGAGGTTCGCCTGAAACGATGTCGATGTAAATTCCTTCCTTTTTATTGTCCCAATATTTATTTCTAAACGGCGGCTCGGTTCCATCCCGCTGGGTTACTTTATACTGTAGGGGGCTCAGCTGTTGCTTTAATTTTTCATCACTGGGTTTGGAATACATGGTACCGGCTGAACTGCGTGTCATTTCTTTTTTCCCGGCAGAGGGCTCATTGGCCCAAACACGCTTTATGAATTGGTCGCGGCCTGAACCAGCGCGGTAGAATTTATAGCGTAACGGGTTTTTTTTATGATAATCCTGATGATATTCTTCGGCCGGATAAAATTGATCCAATTTGACAATTTTAGTGACAATCGGCTTATCGAACCGCCCGGATTGCGCTAACTTTTCTTTGGACTGTTCAGCCAGGAGTCGTTGATTGTCGTTATGGTAAAAAATGGCACTGCGATACTGAGAACCGCGGTCCACAAATTGTCCATCCGCATCGGTGGGATTGACATGCCGCCAGTAGGCATCCAACAACTGATCGTAAGAAACAACCGTCGGATCATAGATCACCTGGACCGCTTCTGCATGCCCGGTCGTTCCGGAACTTACTTGGTTGTAAGTTGGGGTTTTTTCAGGGCCTCCGGTATAGCCGGATATGGCTTCAATCACCCCTGGGATCTTTTCATAATCCGATTCAGTGCACCAAAAACAACCGCCGGCAAAAGTGGCTCTTTTCAAATTGTCCTGATTGTATTCTTTGCCCGTACGAACTTGTTCGTTCTGCTGGGGCACTTTCGAATTTTGAAATCCTAACAGGACACATCCAATGAGGATAGTAAGTCCAACAAGAATGATCTTTTTCATATTATTACTCCTTTCTGCAAATGATAGACCACAAACAAACGCTGAATTTTTTACAACTTATGATTTCATAAGCAGTAATCCGACTGCTCTCGTTTGAGTCATCTGCGGGATGGTGTTAAGTTGCTTTGGATCTTTGCTGCCTAGTTGGCAGTATTCAGATAGGTTCCCGCTTCTTTTAAGGCCTGTTCCATTTCTCTAACCTTAATCAATGAAGGGTCATAATGGACTGTGTTAATTTCTTTGAAGTTTTTAAAACCGTTTTCGACCTGGTTTACGCCCGCCAGCCCCTCCAGGGCTGCTTTGCCCACATCATATCACTGTACATAGAACACTGCTGTGGACAGGTCTGCTGATTCAGCAAACACTGATGGGCCGCTACCTATCAGAGTAAAATAAGTTGCGGCCAGCGCCAGTGCAAGCGTCATGCGGTTGTTATATATGCTTTTCATTGCGGTATTTTCCTTTCGTTATATGTTTGCCCAACAACCCCGATTGCTTAGAAAATACAACGTAT
>CAMYNZ010000473.1 GCA_947259865.1 uncultured Desulfobacterales bacterium
TTTCCATCCTGGAATCAGCATCAAGGCACCAATTGCAGGCGGTACAGCGCACGATTTCTTTTGCACGACCCTGTTTGGCTTTTATCGGCCAATCGGGATCGCAAAGCAGCGGACGGCACAGACCGATTATGTCGGCCTTGCCCTCCGCCAAAATTTGTTCGGCCAGTTTGGGTGTCCGGATTTTACCGGCTATTATGACAGGTACATCAGATCCGCTAGCCCGAACAGAATCACGGATTCCCTGAGCCAGATAGACATGGGTTCCGTCCGGAAACCACCACCAGGGACTCATACGATGCCCGGCATAACCGGACATCGGGTCCGGCGGTGTATCCGGTGGCGGTGGAGGCGCATCTTCGAATCTGCTGCCGGCCGAAACACTGAGATAGTCCACACCAAGTTCTGCAAACTTAACGGCAATTTTTGTGCTTTGAAGCAGGGTGGTTCCTTTGATGGTAAAATCCTCGGCATTTATTCTGATACCCAGGGGAAATTGATCGCCCACCTCCGTGCGCACCGCCTGGTAAACGTTTATCGGCAGCCGCATTCTTTTTTTTAGGCTGCCGCCGTATTCGTCAGTTCTTTGATTGGATAAAGATAAAAAAGAAGAAAGTGTATAGGCATGGGCCATATGCAGTTCGATAAAATCAAACCCTGCCGAAAGTGCACGTCCGGCGGCTTTGACGTGTTGCTCGACAATAACCGGCAGATCCGCTGGCTTAAAATCTGTTACTTTTTGTCTCCACCCGCTCCGGGCTATTTTTAAAAAGTGCATAATCTGAAGGCCTATCTTAGGGTCCGCGTTCGTCTTACGCATGGCGCCCACCAGTTTTTTGAGGCCCCCAATGAAACTATCATCGCTTATGCGCAGGTTATAGGAGCTTCTCGACGGCAGTACCACGGCCGCTTCAACCACAATGGATCCCGGCCCCCCTTTTGTTTCGCGCTGATACCTGGCAATGATGTCATCCGTGACATGCCCATCCTCGGTTGCCAATCCGGACACCATCGAGGTTCGCATGATCCTATTGGAAAATGTTATTCCGTTTAAGGCTATCGGAGAAAAAAGATTCTGGTAGGCCATCGTCTCCTCTTGCTGTTGGCTGAAGGTTATTTCCACATGCGGTTTTCTGACAGGAATATAGAAAAATTAATCCGGGGTGTCAATGAAGCTCGGCAGCACCCTGTTAAACAGCTCAGGTGCGCCTGCCGGACCTATAGTCTGCTATTTTATTGATAGCGGTATTTTCGGGGAGCGGCGATCCAGATAAAAACGCAGGATGACCCAAAGGCAACGATGGCCAGAATAAAGGCCAGACAATAGCTGTGAGTCTGGTCAAAAATAAATCCCGCCAGCCAGGCTCCGGTAGCCCCGGCGATCCCGACACCGGCTTCCACAAAGCCTTAGATAAGGCCATACACTTTGCCCTTGAAAAGATCAGCCGCTACGGACATCAACATGGGGGCTGTCACGCCCCAGCCCATGCCGAAAAAAATAAAAAAACTGGATCGTATCCCAAACCAAAAGGCCATTGAAACAATTGCCACCGCTACAATGATCCAGCCATAGTAAAAATCACGGTGGCTGCTATTACTATTTAATAGGGTCATTTATTGGCCTTCACCTGAATACGCCCTCCGATCAGGGCTGACTGAGGAAAGCCGCATTTTAGATTCCTGTTTTCACTAAAACATGATTGACGCAAATAATTTTGTATTATACAGAATCCAGTACTTGCCTTTTATTCAAAATTGCTTTCGCGCACCCTGACGCTTCACGACGTACGGTCAATTAGATTTTCAGGTAGCAAGAAGTTACTCTAGTTAGCTGCCTGAATTGAATCAGAAGCTACTTTTGGTGTCAAGTATGCATCTTACCGGTTTTAAACATCTTCGCCCGGCAGCGATTGAAGAAGCGGCTCAAATGCTTCATGATTATGGTCCACGAGCCCGGCTGGTTGCCGGCGGCACGGACCTTTTTCCACGCATAAAGCTTAATCTGACGCGCCCCGAGGTTGTCGTTAGCCTGAAGGGCCTCAGCCCGATTGAATCACATGTTAGTCGCAATGGAAATCTGCATATTCATGCCCTGACGCCCCTGGCAGATATTGCCCGTTCGTCGGCAGTACTAAAAAATGCCCCTTTGCTGGCCGAGGCCGCCTTGAGTGTGGGCTCCAACCAGATTCGGCACATGGGAACGCTGGGCGGCAATATCTGTTTAGAAAATCGTTGTTCCTATTACAATCAATCCCATACATTCCAATTTATCGAACCATGTTTCAAGCGCCATGGAGACCGGTGTTATCTGGTCCCCAAAGGGAAAAAATGTCTGGCGGTCTTTATGGCAGATACGGTTCCGGCCCTGATTTGTTTAAATGCTAAAGTGCAGATCGTGTCACCGGGCAACGTTCGGCATACACCTGTGGAGAAGCTATACAGCGGCGATGCCCTGCAGCCGCTCAGCCTGTCTCATGATGAAATTGTAAGCGACGTAATCATTCCGAGCCCGGACGCAACCCGGGGCACGGCATTTTCCAAGTTCAGTTTGCGGGGAGGTATGGACTTTGCTGCGTTTTCGGTGGCCGTACTCCTGGATATGGTGGACGATAGTGACACCTGTGCTGCGGTCCGTATCGCAGTGGGGTCCTTAGCTACAAAGCCCATGCGGTCAGTCAAAGCCGAATCGGCTGGGAGAGGCAGACAACTTTCTGATAAATTTGTTCAAGAGATCGCTCACATGGCCGCCGCTGAGATAAAGCCGATCATGCATCACGGCTACTCGGTCGCCTATCTCAAGGAATGTTTGAGCATCCAAATCTACCGGACGCTTGCACTGGGCGCAAAACGCACAGGAATATATG
>CAMYNZ010000474.1 GCA_947259865.1 uncultured Desulfobacterales bacterium
GAAGGGCCGTATCTCCCCCTAGGATTTATTAGGTTCCATCTTGAACGCCAAAAAGTCTACCTGTTCTGCTTGAAGAACGATGAGTTTCTGAAAACGGCGTTGTCGGTTATCAGAAACGCCAATCCCCAAATAAATTTCAAAAATCTCTGATTTCCAAGAATTCAATACCAGAAGCTATCTCAAAAATGCATTTTATCCGCCAAAGATCTTCGGCTGGCAACCCCCCAATAGCTGTGTTGTCAGCAGGAGCACGGGGTCCCTTTAACCCCCCGCGCTCCCATGGGAAAGGCCAATTAATCGCGGCAAGATGCCGCTCCCACTGTTCATATTGGATAGGGTTCATTAAGTACCAGGGTGTTTAGAAATTGGTGGGAGTGGCTTCGATTCGGCTGAGCTCGTCGCAGGCCAGCCACGAGGTGTATGTAAAAAAATTGACATGAGCGTCTTTTCATATATATATTTCAACATTCATTATGTGACAAAAAGTTGATATACAGAAAAGGAGATCGTAATGACAAAAGGTCCTGATTTGCAAAAGTGGAAAGAACTTGCCAGCAAGCAGTTACGCGGCAAACCACTTGAGTCGTTAGAGTGGCACACCCCCGAAGGCATTCGTGTAAAACCGCTGTATACCGCCGAAGACATCGAAGGGATGGCCCATGTGAACACCCTCCCGGGATTCCCGCCGTATGCCCGGGGACCCATGGCCACTATGTATGCGGGCCGACCCTGGACGATTCGGCAGTATGCCGGATTTTCGACTGCCAAGGATTCGAATGCATTTTACAGACGCAATCTGGCCGCCGGTCAAAAAGGGCTTTCGGTCGCTTTTGATCTTGCCACCCACCGGGGATACGATTCAGACCATCCCCGGGTTTCCGGAGATATCGGCAAGGCCGGCGTGGCTATCGATTCGGTGGAGGACATGAAAATTCTCTTCGATCAGATTCCGCTTGATCAAATGACCGTTTCCATGACAATGAATGGTGCCGTGCTGCCGGTTCTGGCCGGCTATATCGTTGCTGCCGAAGAGCAAGGCGTGAAACAGGAGCAACTGGCCGGTACGATCCAGAATGATATCCTGAAGGAATACCTGACACGCAATACCTATATCTACCCACCGGAACCTTCCATGCGGATCGTGTCCGATATTATCGCTTTTTGCTCCAAAAACATGCCCAAATATAACACCGTCAGTATAAGCGGCTACCATATGATGGAAGCTGGTGCCGATTCAGTACTGCAGTGTGCTTTTACTCTAGCGGATGGACTGGAGTATGTCCGGGCCGCTCTCAAAGCGGGGCTGGGGATTGATGATTTTGCTCCCCGTCTATCCTTTTTCTTTGGGGTGGGGATGAACTTCTTTATGGAGATCGCCATGCTTCGGGCCGCCCGGTTTCTATGGCACGAGTTGATCAGTCAGTTTAACCCCAAAAACCCGAGATCGACGATGTTAAGAACCCATGTCCAAACATCCGGCTGGAGTCTAACCGAGCAGGATCCCTACAACAACATCATTCGAACAACCCTTGAAGCCCTGGCCGCCGCTTTGGGGGGCACCCAGTCGTTGCACACCAATTCCTTTGATGAGGCAGTTGGGTTACCCACCGATTTTTCGGCCCGGATCTCCAGGAATACCCAAATCATCATTCAGGAAGAATCCCAAATTTGCCATGTGGCAGATCCAATGGGAGGTTCTTACTATATTGAGGCGTTGACCGACGGTATTATCACGGAGGCGCGCAAGATTATCAACGAGGTGGACAAGCTGGGCGGCATGGCCAAAGCCATTGAGACCGGCATGCCAAAGCTGCGTATCGAAGAGTCGGCGGCCCGCAAACAGGCCCGCATTGATCAGGGTCTGGACGTTATTGTTGGTGTTAATAAATATCAGATAGAAGACGCCCCCCTTGAGGATGTTCTTGAAGTTCCAAGTTCGGTCAGGGATGAACAGGTCGCCAGATTAAAAGAGATAAAGGATAAACGTGATAGTGCTGCCGCTCAAAAGGCCCTTGAAGCGATTGCCCAGGCCGCTGAATCCAGCGGCAACCTGCTGGAAGTAACTATCCCGGCGGTTAGAGCAAGAGCGACTGTCGGAGAAATTTCTGATGCCATGGAAAAGGTTTTTGGACGGTATGTCGCCACAACCCGTTGTATCTCGGGCGTTTATGCTGCCGAATACGGTGACACGGAAATTTTTACTGCGATCCGGAAAAGAACCGATACATTCTCGGAAAAGCACGGGCGCAGACCACGAATTCTTGTAACCAAAATGGGCCAGGACGGTCATGATCGCGGTATCAAAGTGATTGCGACCGCTTACGCCGATTTGGGCTTTGATGTGGACATCAGCCCAATGTTCCAGACACCCGAGGAAGCCGCCAAGATGGCCATTGAAAATGATGTTCATATTGTGGGCGTATCGAGCCTGGCGGCCGGGCACAAAACCCTGGTTCCGCAGTTGATAGAACAACTGAAAAAGGAAGGCGGAGATGATATTCTGGTCGTGGTTGGCGGCGTGATTCCCCCCGCCGATTACGATTTCCTTTTTAAAGCCGGTGCAAATAAAGTGTTTGGCCCCGGAACAATTGTTGCCGACTCCGCCAACAGGGTATTGGAGACCCTGGAAGAAAAAATGGGTTGATCCTTTCCGATTTTTTCTTGACAACCGTATAGCGGTATAGGACTTTTAAACCCCAATTGATCGTAAACAAAATGGAAAAACTTTGTAAAAGCACGATTGACGCAGATGTATTGATATATTTGCTGATAATTATTCTGCGGGTAAAAGTGAAACAAGGATTTTATCATTTTGTTTCCATTTTGTTTCCCCTTCGGGAAAGCCGATGGCACGCCATCT
>CAMYNZ010000475.1 GCA_947259865.1 uncultured Desulfobacterales bacterium
TCAGATGCTGACTGACTGTAGACTGAGCTAAAGGCAGGATTTCTACGATTTCGCTGCAAACGCAATGGTCCACCGCTTTAAGATGTTCCACGATACGGATACGGGCCGGATGAGATAGGGCTTTGCAGATTAATGCCAGCGACGAATTATCGCAGTAATCATTGCCCGTGTCCGGATCATAGCTGGGATTGGTATTTAAAGCAGTTTTAAGATTATTCATCGTTCATCTACGATAAACGATGGGACGCAAATAGTCAACTCATAATACGATACAGGATGCTGGACACAACCGCCCAGCCCAGCGTCAATATCGTAGCAATCGCACACACTCCCGCGATGGTTTTGTGTACGATATTCTCCTTGATTTTGTCTGCATAGCCCAGCGCAAAACCAAGTAAAGCCCCGGCCACGATACCACCACCATGGCCCCAGTTATTGATAATACCCCGAGCCACCAGGCCGAAAAGAAACAGACCGACCACCCAGCCAACGACCTGTGTGTATATCGCGTTGCCGTAAACACCGCCCCGGCTTTTACCATAATAAAGCAAAGCACCAATCAGGGCACAAACCGCGGCCGAGGCCCCGATCGTAAACCGCACGCCGGCAAGGTACGATACCAAAAAGCCGGCTACGCCGCCGATGGTGTAGATAATTATCATCCGATAGATGCCATATTCTCGAATAACCAGAGGGGCTAACTGTCTGAGAGCAACCATATTAAAAAATATGTGGAGGATGCCACCATGGAGATAATTGGCCGCAAGTAACGTCCACCAGCGGTGATACATATCAATTGGGGTAGTGCCGGTTAAACCCAGGAGCAGAAGGCTTTTGTGGTCCGGCCTGAGAAGGGTAAAAGGATTCAGGGAAACGCTAAATGACATCGGAAACAGCAAAATAGAAATGAAATACATACCGACATTAATATAAATAATGCTACGGACGAGCTGTTCAGGGTTGTAAAAGCTCTGGGTCCACAGATTATTTTTATACCAGGAACCGGGACCACGCGTACCGCAGTACGGGCAGCGGGGCTCATCCGCGCTGATTAATTTTCTGCAGTTGGGGCAAAGTATGGAGTGTCTCTTATGATTCATTACAGTGCGGCACAAAACAAAGGGTGGCCAAACGACCACCCTGTCAAGGAGGTTGATAAGAATGAAACATAAGCAGTTGGAATGACCGCTTTATCTTACAATAATACGTATGCAGGATTGGTCAAGCCGACCATGGCCATCATCCGTAACTCACTCAGAGGCTGGGTAATTGTTTGGACCCCTGAGAAGGTTTTGGGACCCGGGATAAGTTGAAAAATCACAAAACAGTTTGAAACTTGGCTGAATTTCGCAGCTTAATTACCTGACACGATTTTACAGATAAAAGTGGTTATTCTTCCCCTATATGACACTCCTTGCAGCCCGATGGGCCGGCTGCCGGGAGTGTATCTTTTACAACCTGGTACGACATCTCAATGGCTTTGTTTGTCATTTTTATCTCTTTGTGGCAACTAATGCACATTTGATGGTAAGCATATTTAAAATACTTAATGGCCACATCTGAATAGGACAGATACTTTTTGGGCTTTACCGGCGGCTCAATAACATCGTGGCACCCCGACGTGGTGCAATTTTTAATTTTTTCCTGGCCTGTCCATGTATGGTGGCATTCTTTGCATTCCGTAATAAAATGCCTGGAGTGAGGGAAAGGTACCGGTGATTTCTTGGCCTCCACACCTTCAGGCGGCTCAATTAGTATAATGCCCATCGGCACCAGCATGACCTCTTCCGCTTCCTGTCCGGAAACCTTTAACGTCGTTCCTAAAATCACAACCATTATCACACACAGAATCCCAATTGCTATTTTGTACATCCTCAGCCCCCTTGTCTAAAAACAGCCATTATTCTTCGCAGGTTTTGTAAAAATGCGCCTTTATTCGCTCATATATCAAAGTTGGTATTAATGCTTTAAAATTAAAAAAATATCAACCTAAAAATTCACTCAAAAAAGGTTTTACATCTTATGGTTGAATTTTAATTAAAACATGATTAATTGAACCTGGTTGGATTATTGGGCAGCCAAACATCAATCGACAGGACCAACGCATGCTGAAAAAAATCATATCGGGAGGTCAAACCGGCGCCGATCAGGCAGCCCTGGATGTGGCCATAAAATTGGATATTCCCCATGGGGGCTGGATACCCAAAGGACGCAAAACCGAAAAAGGCGCTCTGGCCAATAAATATTTGTTGCAGGAAATGCCGGATGATAACTATGCAAAAAGAACTGAAAAAAACGTCATCGAATCTGATGGTACCATCATATTATCACACGGTAAGCTCACAGGCGGTTCAGAGCTGACGCGTATCGTCGCGGAAAAATATAACCGCCCCCATCTGCATTTGGATCTGAACATGAGATCTGAATTCCAGGCAGCCCAAATGATTAAAGACTGGGTAATTAAACACAATATTGAGGTGTTGAATGTTGCAGGCCCGCGGGAAAGCAACGATCCTGAAATTTACAAAGCAACCGTCGATATACTTCAAACCGCGTTGTATTTGGGTATAATCGACGAAACAACACCAAATTCCTTCGCGGTTGTTGCGCAAACCGACAGTCCGGTAAGTACAGGCTCGCTGCCTCGAACTGTCAACCAGGCAGTCGACAACCTTATTTCCAAACTTAGTTTTTCGGAGAAAAGCAAGCTGGCAAATCATCCGGCGTCAAGATTAATGGATTTGCGTGCCACTCTGGGTTCAAACATTCAACATGATTTTAAAATAGACCGCCAAAATCATGAATTGCTGGCGTCATGTCGAAACCATTCCAATGATGAATCTCTTACAGCAGAGGAGG
>CAMYNZ010000476.1 GCA_947259865.1 uncultured Desulfobacterales bacterium
AGAATGTGAGCAATTTTTTTTCAATAAACCACTGATAGCGGGCTCTGATAAAAAACATTCTCAACAAGAAGCTCGCTTCTTTGCATTAGGTCAAACAGATACCAGAAGGCTTTTGTTTGTTGTTTTTACAGTTCGCAATAACCTTATTCGTGTTATCTCAGCAAGAGATATGAATAGGAAAGAAAGAAAGGTATATGAGAAATCATGAAAAAAAGGATACCGAAATTCAAGTCCGAAGACCAGGAAAGGGAATTCTGGTCGAAATCAGATTCAACTGAGTACGTCGATTGGAAAAAGGCTGAACGGTCTGTTCTGGCAAACCTTAAACCTTCAACCAAAAAAATTTCTTTACGCCTGCCGGAACTTATGATCGATGAGCTCAAACTGTTGGCTAATAAACGGGATATCCCCTATCAGTCTTTGATGAAAATTTATTTAGCTGAGCGTATCCAGCGAGAATTGGATTCATTTGGTTTAAATCAATAGAGAGTATAACAAATGGATGGAGCTGACAGGAACTAACTCAGGCCTAAATCGAAAAGGCCTAAGGTTCTTAAAACTCATATGGCCTGCAGCTCATCCCTGACGTTATCCCCAATTGCAAATATTACAGAGAGTGGCTGTTTTGGCTTGACGCTATAGCATTTTGAGCGGCATTAACGAGAAAGGATGATCGTGACATGCCTCTTTTTTTCGCAACAGCATCGATTTTTCGAAGCATATCTTCAGGTACGGTGATATTTACGCGAACAGATCGGGGTTTTGTTTCAGAGATTGTGACCACTAAGATCGCGACAGCATCCGAATAGTCAGGATCGGCCATGATGTCTTCAAGCTTCGAGTGAGCCGGTATACGTTCTCCGTCTTCCAGCATACCTTTTATGTGCAGCGACAACGCATCATGAGCCATATCCTTGGCCTCATCGATTGAGCTGCCGGCGGTCACACAGCCGGGAAAATCGGGAAAGGAAACCCCAAAGTCGCTTGTGGGATCTTTATGAACTGCGGCAATATAATTAGCCATGTCGGCCTCCTATTTGAGCATGATTCCAGATTGGCGTTCGATACTCCGTAAAGTACCAATCGGAATGTCTTTTTTGGGGTGTGGAACCGTGACTCTTCCCTTTTTCGTTGGATGCCGGAATTGAACGTGAGAACCGGATTGATCGGCTTTATACCAACCATCTTTTTCGAGTATTTTGATAATCTTCCGACTATCCATGTGTGTATTTATACACATCGATGGTTCGTTTGTCAAATACAATCTTGGACTCAGGGATAACCATCGGCTGAAGCTGACGTGAAGTAGCCCGCGGTTAATCGTAAAAGGCCGTGCAGAACCGAAACGCATCAGGCACGCAGCTTAGCCGAAACGTTAGCGATCAATTAAATTTAGTAACTCTTAAACACAGGGAGATTTCTATGATTCACAATATCCGATTAACGAAGAAGCTCTTATTGTTCTTTATTGCTACTGTATTGTCTGTATCAATTGCCGCCGGTGTAGTAGTTGGACAATCGGTAATCTATCACGGGAACACTAAAAGTCACATATTTCATAAACCCAGTTGCCGATATTACAATTGTAAGAAATGCACAGCAAAATTCACTGCCAGAGAAGATGCTATTGCCGAAGGTTACAGGCCATGCAAAGTATGTAAACCGTAACTACTTGCCGACATGCTATTATCTCTATCGTCAATGTTAATATATTGAATTAATAGTATACCTAACAAATATTGAACATGTTTTTTCGCTAACATCACGCTGGAGAGGGACTGGGCTTATATCGCGGCTTTTTTGAAATGCTTTGGCCGAATCATTAGCAGTGAATTACATGCGTTTTTCACGAAAAGGCGCCCAGCCCTCAGCTCCGCGTTCTGCCTAAGAGGAATTCGTCAGAATTCATGGATATTTCAAGGCTGCACCAGTAAGAAAATAAAGTTGACAGTACAACTCCAGAGAGACCGGCAGGCATCAATTGATTGGTATCGACAATGGAAAATGAACGGAAAATACACGATTTATGGTCGATAGTTTTAGTTGAACTAACGAGTAGTTGCAACTTTAGCTGTGAATTTTGTCCCAGCGCTTCTCTAGAACGTAAAAAAACCATGATGCCTGCAACGCTCTGGCGGAAAGTCCTATCCGAGTTAGGCGAAAAGAAAATGTGTAAAACCATTTTTTTTCATCTATTAGGCGAACCCCTGCTACACAAGGATGTGTTTGAGGCGACACGTTTTGCAAATAAACAAGGTTTGTCAGTTAGCTTATACACAAATGCGGCATTGCTAAACGAAGAAGTTGGATCCAAGTTGCTTGATACATTAAAACATGGACGCGTTGTGCTAAGTCTTCAGGATATTTCTCCTGTTGGTTTTGCAAAAAGATGTCGTCAAAAATTAAGCTGGGAGCAGTATATCAGCCAACTGCAAGGATTTCTAACAAAAGCTGAGAGAATGGCAACTAATGTTCAAGTTCACTGCATGGTTGACATCCAATCTGTCGGCTGGAATCTTGTTAGGATAAACAAGATTCGACGAGATGTGCAAAATGCATATAATAGTTGGTGCAAGGCAGTAGGAGTGCATAATGTCGCCACTATCAATATTCTTAATCCGGCAGGTTTTTATCCTTTAGGAAAGAATACGTCTTTCTTTGTAAAACATCGCGGCTGGTGGTCCAATCAACATATTCCTGAACATGCTGAGGTACTATCTAGTAGAACAGGTCATTGTGCATTGATGAATGATACGTTTGCTGTGTTGGCAGATGGAACATGCACGTACTGCTGCGGCGACTATGAGGGAAAGTTGAATATAGGGAATGCTTACCATGATTCCTTGGAAAATATTTT
>CAMYNZ010000477.1 GCA_947259865.1 uncultured Desulfobacterales bacterium
AAGATCGATGAATTTGAATACGCTTGATTGGATTGTTATATTTTCGTATCTTGCCGCCCTGATCGGCTTGAGCGCTGCCCTGGCAGGCACGCACAAAACATCCCGCGACTATTATCTGGCCGGAAACAATACCGCCCCCTTACCGATTGCATTATCCACCATGGCCACCCAGTGCTCGACCAACAGTTTGCTGGGCGCACCGGCCTTCGTGGCCTTTGCCAGCGGCGGCGGATTCATATGGCTGCAATACGAATTGGCCGTACCTTTTGCGATGATCTTCCTGATGGCGGTGCTGTTTCCAATATTCCGGCGACTCAATTTGATTTCGCTGTATTCTTTTCTGGAAAAACGATTTGGGCCGGGCACCCGGGTAACCATGAGTATCCTTTTTCAGATTTTGCGGGCCTTTTCAACCGGGGTCACCGTCTATGGTATTGCCCTGGTTCTTAAAGTCTGTCTGGGAATTTCTTTTGGGATGGCGGTGATTCTGCTGGGCGGGATCACGGTTATTTATGACACCCTGGGCGGTATGAAAGCCGTGATCTGGTCGGATGTCATCCAGCTGGTCGTTTTATTCGGATCGATACTGACCGCCATCGGGTTGACCCTTAGTATGGCCGGGGGGGTTGAAGAATTATTCAGCCGAATTCATCCGGATCGCCTGCGGGCGGTTGATTTTGCGCATCACGGTTTCGGGGATGGCCGGACCTTTGCTTTCTGGCCCATGCTTTTGGGTGGATTGTTTCTTTATGTCTCCTATTACGGCTGCGATCAGACCCAGGCCCAGCGGGAACTGTCTACCCGCAGTGTCGGTGACACCAATCGTGCCCTGTTTCTGGACGGGATGCTGCGATTTCCCCTGGTTGTCTCCTATTGTTTTTTGGGACTGTGCCTGGCCGGGTATGCCGCCGCAAATCCGGCATTTGTAAACGCACTTCCTTTAAATGCAAGTGGTGCAACCAACTATAATTACGCTGTCCCGGTTTTTGTGATGCTACATTTTCCGCACGGTGTCATCGGACTGGTAATGGTGGGCTTGTTTGCTGCCGCCATGTCTTCACTGGACTCCACCCTGAATGCACTCAGTGCCCTGAGTATGGAAGACATCGTCAAACGTTTTATCACAAAAACGTTATCACCACGACGGGAAGTGTTCATAGCGAAATTGCTCACCCTTTTCTGGGGAAGCGTCTGTGTCATTTTTGCCTTTAATGTCAGCGATATCTCGCAAACCGTTATAGAATCGGTTAACAAGATCGGGTCGCTCATCAACGGCCCGCTGCTGGCAGTGTTCCTGATGGGAGTATTGAGTCTGCGCATAAACAGCCGGGGGGCTGTGGCCGGGTTCGTGACCGGTTTTGTTGTTAATCTGCTATTGTGGATGTTCGTTCCGGAGATATCCTGGCTGTGGTGGAACGTCATCGGTTTTTTGATTGCCTATTTTACGGGCTATTTGGTGAGCACGGTCAGGTCAGCCCCGGCACCAACAGGTGCCAAAGATACATATTTCCGCAGATACCAGAAGGCCGCGCAAACAACCGGGACGAGCTGGAGATCGCACTATATAGTGCTGGCGCTTTACGGTGTGGCGATTTTTTTGTTTCTGTTGATTATTTCTAATTAATAGCCTGACCCCTGAATTAGAAGCTATCTCAAAAATACATCTAACGCCCAATTACGGTGTTGCGGACCTCCTCAAAATGCTCACATACTCACGTGTATGCTGCGCTTTTTCGTCGGCCCGCACTTTACCCGCCGTTATTGTGGCGGGCTTGTACTTGAACGTAATCTGCATTTTTGAGATACCTTCTAGTTTGGGGAATTTAAAGGGCCCAGCAATGGGAATCCGGTATCCAATAATGAGAATACTATTTTCAGTCTCCCAGGATTTCTTTAATTTTGGTAGATAGTTTGGAGTAAGAAATCGGTTTCTGGATAAATCCCTGTGCTTCTCGTTTTAAATTATCTACAATGTCTTCAACAGCATAACCGGTTGACACCAATATTTTCACAGCGGGTCTAATTTCCTTGATCTTCCGGAATAGCTGCTCACCCGGAATATCGGGCAGACCAATATCAAGGATTGCCAGATCAATTTCTTGATCAAAGTTAGCTGCAATTTCAATAGCCTCTTCACCGGTTCTGGCTTCCAGCACCCCATAGCCCAGGCGCTCCAGAATCGTGCGGCTGACCTCCTGGACATCGTCTTCGTCATCAATAATTAAGATAGTACCGGGTCCCTTGACAACATCCGCTATTATCTTTTTTTTATCTTCTTGAAGCACGTCAGTTAAAACCGGCAATAAAATACGAACACAGGTACCTTCGCCCGAAACAGATTCTACCCCTATCCAGCCATCGTGGTTTTTGACGATTCCGTAAACCGCGGCCATGCCCAGACCCCGTCCCTGGTGTTTGGTCGTATAAAAAGGTTCGAATATTCTACCCTGGGTATCATCATCCATGCCTTTACCGTCGTCTTCGACTTTGAGTACGACGTATTTACCGGGATTTAATCCGGGGTGGTTACCGGCATAGGCCGCATCGAACCCTTTCTGGCGTAGCGAAATTTTGATATGACCGCTGCCATCAACGGCTTCAAATGCGTTGTTTAAAACCGCCGAGAAAATCATTTGAATTTGAGATACATCGGCCATAACCAGAGAAATATCCGTCTGAAAATCCGTGGCCACCTCGACCTGCGGGTTTAAACCGGGTCTGAGAACATCCAATGTGTCCCTCAATAATTGCGGCAGAGCGACCGGCGACGGTCGATACTTTCCACCCCTTGCATGGGCCAGCAGTTGATCATTCAGTCGGGCCATCCGATGGGCCGAATTTAGGATTCGG